>JAAYQD010000209.1 GCA_012519465.1 Candidatus Cloacimonadota bacterium | reverse complement strand
GGCGCCTCTCATCGCTCGCGCAGCGAGCCCCTGGCCTCTGGCCTCTGGCCTCTAACCTCTAAGCTTGCGCAGCAAACCTTTTCCCTACACTCAAAATAAATGTCTTGACACACAATCTATATTTTAATATGTTGTATTTGTCTAATATTTGCCTCTGGGCTATCGTTTCTCATGCCCTGTTGGATGTGAACACACAAACACTCGGCATGGCTTGCATACTCACAGAGGCAGCCCAAATTGATAACAACAGTTTTTTGTTTTTTTAAAAGGAGAGTCAGCTTGTCTGCAATGGATTTTTTGCTTTATACGCTGCCTGCCCCGCAGGCAACCCAAAAACCTTTGCGAAGGTTCGTGCAAGTGAAACCTTGTTCACAAGCTGTAGCTAATATGCACTCAAACATAATTCGGTCCAAAGCTGTAAGGCACGCTTTTTTATCAAATCATCGCACAAACAAAGTATCAACCCGCGTCCCTTACCCCTTTTTATCCGTTTTATTATCCCTTATTACCCATCATAAACAAGCCGGGATAACCTGCGCACATGGCAGCCATCCCGAACTAATTCTTCAAACCAAACCCTATTAAACTCTATCAATTTAGAGGAGAAAAATGATTATGAAGATATTTAGAATATTACTCATCAGCCTCATGGTTCTGGGCATCTCTTCTGCTGCCTGGGCCTTGGACGCCCGCGCCTCTCTGAACAAGAATGACGCCGGTATCTCTCAGGCACAACAGCCTCAAACCAGAGCTGTACTTCTCAGTGAAAACTTTGATGCCACCACTTTCCCGCCCACCGGCTGGACCAATAGAAACGTTGACGGCGGCGGCTCCCAATGGGCAAGAAGCACAACTTACCCCTATGGTGGATCTGTTGCTTCTGCTTATCATACATGGGGCAGCGGCATGCAAAATGGCTGGCTCATCACCCCCAGAATAGCCATACCCACTGGTGTAAATGCAACCCTTACCTTTAAAACTGTCACCCTTTATCCTGGAGATTATTATAGTCATACTGTGATGATTATTGCCTCCGATGCCAACACCCCCCCTGCTGTTACCGATCCCGGTTGGACACAGATTTGGGAAGAGCCAAATCCCCTACAATCTTGGGCAGATGGCATTGCTCCAATCCCCAGCTCCTACGTTGGTCAAAACATCTATCTTGCCTTTGTGTATCAAGGTGATTTTGCTGATGGCTGGATTATTGACAATGTGGCATTGGATGCTGTATCAGATGTTGAACATGACCTCACCATCAGCGTCGATCCCATAGATGGCGGCACCACCATCCCTCCCGTTGGCGTCAATGCTATTCCTGAAGACACAGTAGTCAATCTCATCGCCACCCCCGGCTTTGGCTACACTTGGGATCAGTGGACCGGTGATGTGGATAATACCGCCACTCACAGAACCACCCTCACCATGGATCAGGATTACACCATCCAAGCCAAATTCACCCCCTACGGGCTGGACAACCTCTTTGTCCAGGACGTCTTGGGCGGCAATGCCGTAAACGCAACAAAAGATACAAACGAGGGATTGGATTACGAAAGAGCAGAATACTTTGTTGGTCCCATAGATACCATCGACAAGTTGGTATTCCATGCTCTGCCCATGACGCATGACGGCGCAGGCTGGGTGGAATGGACCCCGCGTGATCAGGAATACTTCACCGTCCGCTTCTACGATGCTGGTCCTACCGAAGAACCGGATTGGAACAACCCCGTTTATAGCGAAACCTTGCAAGCCAAAATGTTCAGCGTTGGTCCCGTATGGAGCTATACCGGTTTCAAAATTGAACTGGAACTTGCCAATAGCGTAGCCCTCAGCTCCGGCTGGGCTTCCGTCCAGTGTGACGTGGATGCCGGCTCCAACGGCTGGTTTCTGCTGCTCTCCTCAGAAGATGGCACCGGTGATGGCGTTCATTACTTCCGTAATGGTGCCACAGCCGCAATAAATGAGCATGACATCTGCCTCGAAATTTGGGGCACCGAGCTGGCAGCTGCTCCCACAGCACCTGTCTTGCTCTCTCCTGTCGCACAGGCAAACCTGCCCAAATCCGGATTCAACTTCCGCTGGCAGATGGGCTCTGGCGGCGGCACACCCGATAGCTATGCCCTCTTCCTCTACGAAGATGATATGGACTATCCCGACAACCCCGCCTACATGTGGGAAGAAATCACCGGCAACCAATTCAACCCCGTCAATGATCTCGATAACCCCATGGCTTACGAATACAGCGAACGCTGGTATTGGGCTGTGGCTGCTTATGGTGGCGGACAGGAAGTGGTCTCCAACCTTTCCTTCTTCGAAATCATGGCAGACCCCACCATCAGAAGCTTCCCTTGGGAAGATGGCTTTGTATCCTACGACGATTTCGCCCTCAATTTCCTACCCTGGACCCAGTATGATGGAGACGGCTCCAACACCTATACAATTCAAAATCTTACCTTCCCCAACCAAGGCTATACGGGAAGCTATATTATCTACAATTCCAGCCAGACCACTCCTCCCCTCACCAGCGCACCCGCTCATGGTGGCGATAAATTTGCCGCCTGCTTTGCCGCTGTTAATGGTCCCAACGATGACTGGCTGATCTCCCCTCCCATCGAAGCAGTTGCAGACCTCTCACTCAGCTTCTGGGCACAGGCATACACCACCAGCTACCCGGAAGCCTTCCGCGTCCTGGTCTCCACTACAGACACCAACCCCACCTCCTTCACCGAGATCAGTGATGGCGACATCGTTCCCGGTGACGATTGGGCACAGTATAACTTCCCCTTGGATTATCCTGGGCAAACCATCTACTTTGCCGTGCAGTGTGTATCCGATGATGCTTTCTTCCTGATGTTGGATGATTTCAGGCTGGAAGTCTTGACCTTTGACGAGCTTCCTCCCACCATCACCCACCTGCCCCTGATCAATACCCCCATCACCGATGCACCCTACCCTGTGGTAGCCCTCATCAAAGATGACACCCTCTGGAACAACCCCATCGATTATGCCAACTTGTATTACAGCATCGATGAAGGTGATAACTACTACGGACCCATCGCCATGACCGCCATGGGAGATGACATTTACGTAGCAGAAATCCCCGCTCAAGAGCTGGAAACCAACGTCTGGTACTACATCGAAGCTGCCGATACCGAAGGCAATATCGCTACTGACGACAATGAAGACTATGACTTCTGGGTGGAAAACCCTGCCTGGTTGATGTATTTTCACGATGCAACAAACGCCTTGGGCTTAGCTGCTGCCGATTTTGGCGTTGCCACAGTATTTGAAAACCCCTTCTTCGGCTCCGACGATCCTCTCTGGCTGCTGTCTGTTGGTGGTGCATTTACCGAGGAAAACGTAACTGCCACCCTCATGGTTTACGAACTTGATGAAGTAGAAGAAATGTGGAATGGCGTCATCGGTGGTGAAGTCACCTTCCCCACTGCTGATCAAATTCTGCTGGTTGATCTGGAAGAT
>JAAYQD010000208.1 GCA_012519465.1 Candidatus Cloacimonadota bacterium | reverse complement strand
GCCAGGGGATGGGGGATAATCAGCTGCACCCGCTCTTTTTGCAGGTATTCGATTATAAATACAAAGACAAAGAGCAACAGCACAAAATAGAAGCTATACTCCAAGGGCTTGATAAAGAACAGCCCGATTAGAGGCAGGATGGCATGTAGTGACAAGCCATACACCATTGCATACAGCGCTGCTGCGGCAAATAGAGCTAACATCAACAATAGAAAGCCCAGGGAAAGCTCTTGCATCATGCTGCTGGCAAACACACTGATTACAGCCACCAAAGGGGCGGCAAGGGCAATCAGCCAGGTTTGTCTGGGGCTTGTTTTATCTACCATAGGCATTGGAGGAAATGCATTCTCTGGGTCTATCCGGCAGGAAGACGGTGGCCTCAGCTCTGTATCTTTTGGAAGAGGTGATGCTTGTTGCGCTTGTAGATCTCAAGTGCCAGAGCCAAAATAGTGGCAAAGATAAAGCCCAGGATGGTGGCAACTATACAGATAAAGGCGCGCTTGGGTTTATCCCGATTGCCTGCCATGCGCGGCTGGTCCAAAATTTCGATGGTGGGCATATCTTTGAGCTCGGAAAGGCGGGCTGCCTCGTATTGGGGATAGAGGAATTCATATACATTTTTATAGATTTCCAGATTCATCTTGATCTGGGCATACTGGGATGAAATCTGGGGGATTTTGCCTATATCCAACAGGAATTCAGGCTTGGGTCCGGAACCGCCCTTTTCCAGCTCTCTAATCTGCTTTTGCAAGGTTTGATTTTTGAGGGCAAGCTCTTGAACCACGGGATGTTGATTGCCATAGGTGGAGCGTGCCAATTCCAGCTCGATATCACTTTTCATCTTTTCTGATATCACTGCTCCATAGCTATCTATCATCGCTCTGGCCTGGGCTTCCAGGTCTATGGCTTTGCTGCTTTCCTGAAACCCTCTATTTACAATGATCAAGGAATCCAGGATGGCACGGGTCTCATTTACACGAGCTTCCAAAAACTCACGATTCAGCCGCCCCTGGGTAACCTTCTGATTGCGGTTATACTCATCAAGGCGCGTCAAATAGTGGTTCACGATATCCACGCTCAGTTTTTTATCCTTGGTTTTCACGTTGATCACCACCAGCCCCAGCTTGTCATCCACCTTCATCGAAACCACAGATGACTTGTATCTTTTCAACGCATTATCCATATTGCGCAGGGAATCCGGATCGTTCAGTTTGAAATATGGGATCAGGTTAAACTTGCGGATTATCTCCTCGCTAAAGGTGCGGCTTTGCATCACCGTCACAAAGTTCTCCGCTTTGGCAGAGCCGTCATTGCCCAAAAGACTGGCGGAAATGCCAGAGAATCCGGGGATATTGAAGGGGAGCTCGCTGATCTCATTTCCCACGGCAAAAAAGCTGGCACTGGAAGACCAGATTTGCGGGGTCACCAGGCTATAAATCACTGCTCCGATTGCCACCACACCTGTGATGATCAGGATGAGCACACGTTTGGCTATCATGATGCGCAAGAGCTCAAAGAGGTCAAAGTTCGTTTTTTCCATGTTCTCTCTATTGGTCATAAGTTTGTGTCTGTTCATTGTTTGCAGCGTTACCAATCCGGATGTTGAATGATCACAACAAGCCTTTTGCATACCGGTAAACAGCTGCCTGTTCAATTCTTAAACGCTTTGATCATGAGCAAATCAATGGCAAATTCTGTCAACTCTTATTTGCGGGGGAGGAAGGTGCGCCCACATTATTCCTCCCTATATCCCTCCTATCTTACTTGCAGTTCTTCCAGATTACGGCAGGAGTGGGGCACTGCATGTCAAAATCACAGATCAGTAAAGAGCAGCCCTATTCCTACGGAGCCGATGCTGTCGAGTTTGGGGTTAAATTTGTTCAGATAAAAATGAAAATCCAAATACATACTTTCATCATCAGACAGTAATATGCCCAGCCCAAAATCCCAGGCTCTGCTTAACAGAATTCCATAAGTTCGCCTGTCTTCTTCGGGATACATCAGCCAGGCGGGGGTGATTCCAAATACTTTGGATACATGAAGCTCAAATATGCCATATTCAAAGCCTACCCTGGGACCAGTCATAACGCTTGCAAAAAGGGCGTTTTCTTGTTTCTCAAATCTGGCACCAAACATGCTCATCACTTCCCAACCCAGGTTTACGGGTTTCGTCTCCGTCGTATAAGCAAATCCCACGCGAAAAGCGCCCAACTTGTGCCCATCTTTCACCGATGCTCCGTCTATGGCAAAATATGATAAGGAAAGAGCGCTCAGGCTGGAACCCATCAATGCTATCAGCAAAATGATTACAAGGCGCCGTCCGCTGCTGCCGTTCATTCCTTTGGGGTCTTTTGTTGTTTTCATTTTAGCTCCTTAACAAGCTGGTTACTGCCATCAAGCAAGCTTGTCTGATATAAACTATTTGTATGAATATACAATAACGGTATTCACCATAATGGCAAAGCGATTTATATAGCATGACCATATCGTCTCTATTGGTACTATTAAATGGTCTTAAAGAATGTAGATGGCTCACCTATACCAGATAGTTTGGAAAGCTCTCTTTTAGACCAAGGCTTTGACGACAGGGTATTTAAAATACCCGATAAAGCCCCCTTCCCAAAGATAAATACTGCGCTGGATAAGCCGGCACAGCATGCATTAATCAGTCATCCATAAAATCGACACATGAGGAAAGGATACAGATTAAAAAATCTTGAATGTTCATTATCTGATTCTGCATTTTTTGCTTGACAATTCATTGCTTATCTGTAGCATAGAATCCAATGGTTTTTAAAACGTTCATATAGTGTGATAGCTTTTAAGTTCATGAATTCATAACCATCTGTGGCAGAGCATCATAAGCTTTGCCACCCCACTCCCCCCAAGTTCATAGCATGGCAGCATAGTACCTATTTTATCATAAAACAGCAAGATCAAAAACACCAAGATCAAAAATCCAAACTTAAAACAAGGAGAAAACATGAAAAGGCTTTACCTTTTGTTTTTCGTTCTCACCGTCGCCACCCTTGGCTTTGCGCAAACAAAATATTGGGTTGGGAATTACAGCAATAAATGGGAAGATTCTCAGAATTGGAACCCAGCAGGAACTCCCACCGCAATCAACGATGTGGTAATCGCTTCAACGGGCACATATCAACCCTATGTCGATTCCAACGCCAACTGTAAAAACATGACTACAGATTCAAACACTTCTGTGATTATCCGGGTGAATAAAAGCTTAACCGTAAATGAAAACTTCACCACCAACGGCAGTGTCACGCTTTTACTACGTGCAAAACTGGAGGTGAAAGGTGATGCCACCTGGAATTCAAATTCTGCCATTAACACAGATTTAACCACCCAGTGTATCTTCCATAAAAATCTCACGCTCAATTGGAATTCAAACTTCGACTATGCTTTTGAGGGTGATGGCAAGATTACCTTTGCCGGCACAAGCAACAGCGTAATCACCATCAGCAACCAAAACACTTATTTGAAAGAAGTGATCGTAGCCAAAACCTCCTCTTCCGCCACCGTCACGGTTGCCCAAGGCAATGATTTTTCCATGACCAAACTTGTAATCAATCCCAATAACAGATTCATTGTATATACAGACGCCACCATAACTTTTGATAATAGCGGCATTGATAATCCTCTTGATCCCTGGATTGAATCCCAACATACCGGCACGGACACCACCTATGGTCTCAAACATAATGCAGGGATGTTCAAATTTGCCGGAATCTTTAGCCAAAACCCAGTCCACGTGGAACTTAGAGGAAACGGAAGCTATTTTAATAATGTGATTTTGGCTACAACCCACGGTTTAACCGCTTCCGGCAATTACGGCTATCCAATGGTGGTGAACGGTGATTTTACCATTCAAAGTGGACAAAATATCAACGTAGCTGATCTGCACGTGGGTGGAAACTGGGAAAACACTTCCACAAATACCACCACTTATCCTCAAAAAGTCACTTTCACCAATAAAGCATCAACCCCAATCGTGAAAAGCAATCAAGCTTTCAACACGCTTGTGACCGACACCGGCACTAAAGCGCTGAGTTTTGACCCGGGTGTTAATGTTTCCTGCCAGATTTATTCAAGCATCTCGGGTGGTGTGGATGTTTACACCAATGCCACTTTCACCGTGGGCGGCTTCACAAACCCCAGCAACCAAATCCCTGGCAGATGGTATATCTCCAATCCCAATGGCGTAATCAATATCAACAATTCCACGCCCGCAGCGTTTAACGGCTGGTTGGAAATCTCCAGTGGAGTCTTGAACTTGAATAACCTCCGCTTTGAAACTCTGCCTGGAATAGCCTCTTTTATGTTGGGAGGAACTATATATTGCGACGGTATCCACCTGCAATCAACTTTTCAACCCACTGCTGGAAGCATTGTTCTTGAAT
The DNA here is from genome assembly GCA_012519465.1 of Candidatus Cloacimonadota bacterium. Classification (GTDB taxonomy): domain Bacteria; phylum Cloacimonadota; class Cloacimonadia; order Cloacimonadales; family Cloacimonadaceae; genus UBA3900. Next base: position 4,586 of record JAAYQD010000208.1, on the reverse strand, counting down.
CCCCAGGCTCATCCTATGGAATGATCAGCCTGCCTGCCAACAGTTGGCTCCACACCCTCCAGGTGCAACCCACCACAAAGACATATCATTTGTTCTCTGACCTCACACTTAAGGGCAGTTTCATTCTTAACAGCGGTGAATTCAGCGTTAAAAACCCAACCAATAATAATATCCACACCATGTATGTGGCGGAGAGCTGGATTAACAACCGCGGTCCTGAGTTTTTCCATGAAGAAGAAGGAACGGTTGTATTCAACGGTCCCGGTTTCCAAGCCTGTAAAACCGATGAAGATTTTTATACCATCATTGTGGACAAAACCCCGCCCGGAAGTGGCGGAGATGCTTTCCGTATTGAAAGCCCCACGACCGGAGTGTATCTGAACGTGACCTGTCAAAATTACAAATGGCTGGCAGGGGCCTTGGATGTAAGCCGTCGGGGCACCTTGACAATCAACAACGTCCTGAACCCAACGCTGGAAGGTAATTTTTGGTGCAATGAAGGCTGCCAAATGAATATCAACACATCAAACATTTCTTTGAATGGTAGTATGCACATCACAGGCGGTGAAATTAACATCACGCAAGTGGGTGCGGGTTTCCTTTATTCACACATGCTAAGCGGCTCTCTTGAGATCACCAGCGGCAGTCTTAATTTCACCAATGCCGGGATGGTGTTTCCAAACACCAATCCTTTCTCCACAAGCATCAGCGGTGGAACCATCTCTGTAGTAAGAGATTTTAATTGCCTCAGAAATGACTTCCAACCCACCGGCGGCACCCTCCTCATCAAGGGTTCTGAGGATAATGTTATATCATTCACTCAGACTGGAAGCCATCTCCATAATTTGACCATCGCGAAGGACAACCCGGAAGCCATAGTCCAGACTTGGGGAGCATCAGGAGTCCCTATCGTTTGTAACGGAAACACTGTCGTTGATAGTGGCGAATTTAGAATTGCCGGCTTTAGTTTTATCAGTAGAGGCAACATCAATGTTAACAATTCGGGTAAATTGAGCATCTTTACAAACGGCCAACTCAAAATGGGCAACGGTACATCACTTAACATAAATAATGGTGGCGCTTTTAAATCTTGGTCACAACCCACTGCCATCGTTGCCACTCTCACAGGAGAAGATTCATCGAGTTTCTTCGATTTCGCCGTAAATTCTGGTGGAACGTTCGAGGCGGAATATACCGTTTTTGAACACATGGGCATCATGGGCATCTATTTCAAATCAGGCTCTATCTGTAATCAATTATCAAACTGCAGCTTGAGCACCGGGAAACCAAATAGTTCTCTCATCACCTTTAGTAACACACAAACCCTGACCTTGGACAACCTCGAGTTTCCTCGTCGCCCAACAGCATATCAAACCTACAGAAACGTACGCAAAGGCACCAGCCAGGGCAGAATCTTCCTCACAAATTTCTCCGGTAATTTCAGCGGCTCCGCCTATGAAAATGACCCTTATGACACCATTTTCTGGCTTGGCTCCGATATTGACCTTGTTGTAGATCATATCATGATTACGGAGACAGATCAATATGTTTGCGGGATTAGAGCCTCTGCGGTTACCATTAAAAATATTGGAACTCACGACTATTTGGGCGACATCAGGGTGGATTTTTATCCAAACATGCCCACAGCGCCTGCGGCTGGAACCGAGGGGAGCTATCATGGCTTTGTGACCAACCTGTCGGCGGGTAAAACAAAGTTTGTCAACCCTCCCCTGATGAGCACGGATATTGCCGGAGACTGGACCGTTTGGGCGCGGGTGGATACGCACAACGCTATCGTTGAAACCAACGAAAATAATAACCTCAGCGCCCCACAGATAACAACCTGGAGCCCATTGCCGCCAGTCAGCAATCTACAATTCTTAAATTATGACAATTACAATGCATTGATGAAATGGGATTATACTGCCCCATACAGCTGTTTTAAGATTTGGGGGAATGATGATCCAAGCTTCCCATCCGAATCCACTCAGTTGAATTACAGTCTCGACGGTCCCACGCCTGGCCCCACCTATGCCATTCTTGTAAATTTGCGTTTCTCAAAACGGTTTTTCAGGGTAACCGCAGAAAGGGATTTCCCAGATCTCGAATAAAAACACCAACTGTTAAAAAACAAAGCGGGAGCAATCGTCTCCCGCTTTGTTGTATTCAAGCTGGATCAAGCGTGTGCTAACCACGCTTTCCAAAATCTGCTCTCTTTCATGTTTTGCCCAGGGACATGATGTCCAGCCTGAGTTTCATCCAGGTTATCGCAGATGCCAGGCCATCGGCGAAGGACGCCGCAAAAAGCAGACCTTCCAAAATGCAATTTCACTTGATACTCTATACAGATCAAACCGTTTCCTGCTCGGCTCTTATTGAGATGTGCTTGCGATGTGGTTGCAATGCCCAGCAAACCGCTGGGAGAGGCAACGGCATCACAAGCACATCTAATAGGAAAGAAAGGTGTGCGAGGGAGAATATTCATGCGAGAGAAACTGGGGCCACTACAAAAGCATGACTAATGTAGCTGTTTAATAAAAGGCATTATTGGCGCAGTTTATGGGATGGATGGGGCAGACAGATATGAAGAATGGGATAAAGTGGCATCATCTCCAGCAAGAGGAAATGAAGCCTGTTAAAGGGGGTATATATCCCTAACTAAATCTTATCCTTAAAGTTAAGTGTGTCTTGCTCTCCGCTTTTCCGCGCTCCAACGCCAGATTGTATGGATGCTATTGGCCAATTCCCGGAAAATAAGCCAGGAAAGCAGGGGAAAGATGATGATGATAAACGGGTTATAAGAATACGCAGCGGCGAATTTGCCCTTTAAAACAGCGGAAACAGCCCTCGTTGTGCCACAGCCGGGGCAGTTGTATCCGCTTATGTTTTTGATGATGCACAGGCTGCGCCCTCGCTCCAAGCTTTCCAAGGGATAGAAAGCCAGGAAGAGGGCGAGACCTGTGATCAAGCTAATTGAAAGAAACGCTCGCGATAGCTTAGTGGTTCTTAACCAGCGGGTTACCGTTCGCATCGACGAATGAATCAGTGATAATCTGGATAAGGTCTATCAGCGCCCATACGCCACAGCCACCAGCAGTGAGAAGCTGGATAATGCCGATGGTAGTGTGACCGGTATAGAATCTGTGGATGCCGAGACCTCCTGTAAATATGCAAAGCAACAAGGTGGTGAGCCAGTCCTTGGAATCGTCTTGACGCACGGGCTGATTGTTATTAAGGTTTGCACCGCAATTTGGGCAAACTGACGCTTGGGGAGGTGTTTCCCTGCCACAATTTGAGCAATACATAAGGTTCTCCTTAAGTGTTTTTGGATACTTGAGTAGAAAGAGGCGTTTGAGCATGATCCATCTTTCTCAAAAGCTCCAATTACATTAAAAACAATGTGCCCAGTTATGTCAACAATAGTTTTTGTGAGCCATCATCCATTATGGCAGCACCTTGAAACTGGTGTTGTCCAAATAGGGGATAAGCCCTATATTATCTAATAAAATGAGGACTTGGAACAATGAGAAAGATAAAATTACTTAAAACGGCAGAGAGGGTGAACGAGGGTGCCGGCGTAAAGCTGTACCGGGCGTTTGGATATTATGATACCCCTCTCTTTGATCCCTTTTTATTGATGGATGATTTTCGCAACGACAATCCCGAAGACTATTTGGCAGGCTTCCCCTGGCATCCTCACCGCGGGATAGAGACCATCACCTATATGCTAAAAGGCACGGCGGAACACGGCGATAGCATGGGCAATAGCGGCGTGATCGGCAGCGGGGATCTGCAATGGATGACGGCTGGCAGCGGGATTATCCATCAGGAAATGCCCAAGCCAGATGAGAGTGGCAGCATGCACGGTTTTCAGCTCTGGGCAAATCTGCCTGCCTCCCACAAGATGATGAAGCCGCGCTATCAGGACGTGAAAAAGCATCAGGTTCAGGAAGTGACAGACGATAATGGCGCCCGCGTGAAGGTATTGAGCGGAGAATATATGGGCGTGAAAGGCGCCGTGGAAGACATCATGATCGAACCCCAGTATTGGGATGTGGTGATTCCCGCTGGAAAGAAGGCAAGCTTCCCCGCACCCGCAGGGCAAACTTGCTTTATCTATGTCTATGGGGGAAAAGCGATTATAGACGGACAAAAGGTGGCAAACCGCCAAGTGGTACTATTTGAAGATGGCGAGGGTATCACCATCCAAGCCGGAGATCAGGATTTTTATTTCCTGTATATGCGCGGCAAACCCTTGGGCGAATCAATCTCTTGGCGCGGTCCCATCGTGATGAACACCGGTGATGAAATCCGCCAGGCGTTCCGTGAGCTGCAGGACGATACCTTTATCAAGAAGTGATTCAGAGCGTCAGTCTTTATATAGAAGCCAGCAATCACTCCAGATACAAGCACATAAAGCTATAAATATCCGCCCACATCTCCAGACTCTTGGTGAGGTTGCTGGCTCCGTGGGAAGATTCAAATTGCACATACAGCAGCGCTGGATTCTCATCCGTTGCCTTGGCCTGCATCGTGGCGGCAAACTTGAAGGAATGCCCGGGCACCACCCTGTCATCATGATCTGC
>JAAYQD010000207.1 GCA_012519465.1 Candidatus Cloacimonadota bacterium | reverse complement strand
TGGCGTTTTTCACATAAGTCCAGGTGAAGGTGTGCAAGCCGGTGCTCACGCTATAGCTCTGCTGAGCCCAAGGTTGATTGCCAGACCACTGTCCCCTTTGCACATCATCGATGTAGAATCTCAGGTAGTCATTGGCTTCTGAGGAGACTTTGGAGAGGAAGCTGATATTGCCGGCATTAGTAACATCCAAGGTGATGGATAAAGAGGTGCTGGCATTATTGCCGATGGCTCCAGCTTGGGCAGCATAATTGCCGCTGAACTTTTCCGAGCTCTGCACTGTCCAAGGGATAGCGCGGGAATTGTCCCAATTAAACGCACTAAAATTACCGCTCTCAAAGCCTTCATCCGGGGCGCCCAACAGTGTCACCACGATGCTTTCTTCAGCGGTCTTACCTTGGTTGTTGGTGGCAACCACCTTGATGGTGTGATTGCCCAAAGAGACTCCGGAGGTAGCCCAGTTCCAGGAGTAAGGGCTGCTGCTATCGGTATATCTTAATTGGTTATCGATATAAAACTTAACGTTACTGATGCTGCCGCCTGTATCGGTGGCATTCACGTTGATGGTAACGGTTGTGCCTTGCTGAAACAAATCCCCGTCTTGAGGGGAGGTGATTTCGCATTCGGGACCACCGGCAGCCAATACTGCCTGATAGGCATTCACCAATCCGTAACCGGTATAGCGGTCCCAGCCCACGCCGCCGTCATAAGTCATATCGGTGGCGGTGCTGGTGAGGATGGTGCGGATTTCAGCAGGAGTAAGCGATGGATCCCTGGATTTTAACAAAGCACCAACACCCGCAGCGTAAGGAGTGGCGCAGGAGGTGCCGTTGAAGCCTGTGCTATAATCACCACTTGCATATCCGTCAGAACCCCTGATATCGGTGGTGGGCAGGATGGTGGCAGCCATGATATCCACGGCTTTTCTATTGTTCTGGGTATTAACGCCATAGTTTGAGCCCCAATTGGTTTGACCATCAGAAGAAGAGGGGCTTTTGCGTTGCCCGGAAGGGCTGGCGGCACCCACGGCTATCACTTTTTCGTGATTTGCTGGGTAAGAGATAGTGCTGGCATTTTCATTACCGGTTGCGGCAAAGATAGTAATCCCCGCATTATAGGCAGCGGTGAGTGCAGCGTTAGTAGCTGAAAGCCCGGAGTTATCCTGATCTACTGCTGCGCCAAGGCTAAGGCTGATGATATGGGCTCCGTTGTTGCGAGCATGAGTAAGAGCATTATTTATAGCGGTAAAGGGAAGATCTCCAGAACTGGTCGCTATTTTGAGCGGCATCACCGTGCAGCCTCCGGCTATTCCGGAGACGCCGATGCCGTTATTGGCAATACCGGCAGCAATTCCAGAACAGGCTGTGCCGTGCCCTCTGGGGCTGTTCCATCCTCCCCCTGCATCATCCATAGGGTTGGAATCGTTATCTCCATAATCGTAGCCTGCCATCAATCGCAGGTCTGGATGAGAGGTATCCACACCACTATCGATGATGGCGATGATGATATTTGAGGAGCCGTAGCCTTGGGATTGATCCCATGCCAAGTGGGCTTTTGAATCAAAGCCGGCGGTTCCAGAGCCGGGACCATTATAGCCTGTATTATTGTGCCCCCAGTTGGATGTATTCCAAGGGTCATTGGGCACAACGGCAGGATAGGCGTAATATTCCGGGCAGGCGTCATCCACCCAGCGTTTCTGATCCTCAAAAGCCTTGACGGCATCCAGCACTTCAATACGCTCTTTATATTCCAAGATAACCCAACGATCAAACCCTACTTCTTCTTCAAATGCCCTGTCTGCCATGCGAATGTGAGCTCTAATGATCTGATGTTCTCCCCAGGAGGCGGCGAATTCATCCAATGCATCAATGCCAAAGCTGTGAGATTGTGAGCGATAGCTTTTGATGAGATTGGTAATTGAATCGGCTTCTTTGGAAAGTTGTACCTTTACGATATTTTTGGCAAAAAGGGGTCGCTCCCCTTGATTGCCCTTTATTGCGTTTGCACATATCAGTACGGGTATTATCAGGATCAGAGTTATGCCGAGTATTTTACGCATCATCTACCTCTGTCTTGCTTAATATTTTCAATTCACACCTTGTACAAAGTCGCTCATATTGTCAAGAGATAATTTGAATAATCCCTATTGATGGATGAGCTAACTGTGCTTTAAGGCTCTATATACGAGGCTTTTATCCTATAAAATATTCTTTCTGATTGAAGGGGTAACTCCAGAAAATATTGCTCTGTTTCGAAGGTTGGAGAAGCTGGCCACTGGGTGGGATCTATCGTGGCGTAGATGAGATAGCGGTTGGCATTTTCCACGGCATCCCAGCTGAGTCTGATGTTGCCACCATCTCTGGAGATTTGGAGAATGGGGGTGTCCAATTCAAGGGGTAACGCAGTGCCCGTTACGGCAATGGTCTTGTCATCACTATCGGCATTGTGACTGATGACTACGTTTCCGTTGTATGTGCCTGGGGTGTTGGGGTGAAACTTGAGGTCAAAGGTCTGGCTGAGCCCTTCACCAATTAAGAAAGACAGGGTGTTTCTGCCTTGCTGCGGGGAAACGCTGTATCCCATGGGAGTGCTTATGTTGCCGGTGAGATTGCCCGTGCCGGTGTTGGAGATGGTAAAGCTCTGGGTGAGGCTTTCACCAACGGTCAGAGAACCGTAGTCCAGGCTGGTTACATCAATCTGGATTTCAGGCTCGGGCGTAGGCGCCAAGGTCAGTTTGAGGTTGGGGCGGTTATTGCTTTTAAAGCCTCCGCTGAAAGTGTTGGTTTGGTTTGAGCTGGCATTTCTCACATAGCGGTAGCCATCAGTGACAGTGCTGTATTGCACCCTGCCGGTTTGATTGCTGGCAGCATTTACGCCAAAGGCGGTATCCACCACGATGTTATCCACTCCATTCCAGGTAAAAGGCGTGCTGAAGGTAAACATATTCCAACCGGTGCCACTGGGCATGTAGCTGGCGCTGCTATAGACGGTTTCCAGGTCGTCACCATTTATCCATGCAGACACATTTGTGGAGTCGGTGTGCTTCATGCGGATGATATAGTTTTCCATATTCACAGTGGGCACGTCTGTCACATAAAAGCCAATCTCGGTGATATCGAGAGGACCTTGAACTCCGGCGGCTATCAATTCACTTGCCAGATACACAGATTGACCGTGCAAGCTCTTGAGAAAGACGTTGATGGGGCATCCTTCGTTGGCAGCTGTGCTATCAGTGCCGGTGCCGATGATGGCGGTATTCATCCACTCTGGCGTCACATAAACAGTGTTGGAGGCGGCGCTTTGTGTGTTGCCGTACATGGCGGTCACGTGGTATCTGTATTGGGTGCCATTGATCACGTTGGTATCATTATAGAAAGTATCAGAGGTAGTGAACAAAAGGGAGCTGTTTCTGTAGACACGATAGCTGGTGGGATTTGCACCTGCAGGGGCCTCCCAATCCAGCCGTACCAGTGCGTTGCCTGCCAAGCCCACCAGGTTGCGAGGTGCTGGGTATTGAACAAAAGCAGGGAAGGTGATGTGATCCAGCCAGGCGGTGTCGCTGCCACCCGTAGTGGTGGCGTTTTTCACATAAGTCCAGGTGAAGGTGTGCACTCCGGTGGATACGCTGTAACTCTGCTGAGCCCAAGGTTGAACGCCAGACCACTGTCCCTTTTGCACATCATCAATGTAGAATCTCAGGTAGTCATTGGCTTCGGAGGATACTTTGGAGAGGAAGCTGATATTGCCAGCTGTGGAAACATCCAGTGTGATGGATAAAGAGGTGCTGGCATTATTGCCGATGGCTCCGGCTTTGGCAGCATAAGAGCCGCTGAACTTTTCCGAGCTTTGCACAGTCCAGGGGATAGCACTGGAATTGTCCCAGTTAAATGCACTAAAGTTACCGCTCTCAAAGCCTTCATCCGGGGCGCCTATCAGGGTGACCACTATGCTTTCTTCGGCGGTCTTGTTTTGGTTGTTGGTGGCAACCACCTTGATGGTGTGATTGCCCAAAGAGACTCCGGAGGTAGCCCAGTTCCAGGAGTAAGGGCTGCTGCTATCAGTA
>JAAYQD010000206.1 GCA_012519465.1 Candidatus Cloacimonadota bacterium | reverse complement strand
TGGAAGATGGAGGCGTCACTATCAACAACGCCGATATCAATCTTCCCATCCTCCCTGATTGGGTGGAAAATCCCGGCTTGGATGATTCCAATCTCAGCAGCGGCAACCTTGGGCAAGATGGAGGAGAAGAGCGTGGTTTCCTCGGATACCGTATCTGGCGCTTTCCGGTAGAATATCAAGATCAGGAATCCAGATGGACTTCCCTCACTCCCTCCCCCATAATTGTCACTTCATTTACAGATACTCAGTGGAATAATTTGCCGAATGGTGATTATAAATGGGCAGTAAAAACCATCTATACAGGCAATTTAGCCTCCATACCTACTTTTTCCAATGCACTTACCAAAATCAACCATATTGGCACTATAACCGGGACAGTCCGGGATCAAAAGGGAAATCCAGTTTATAGAGCTTTCGTTATGGGCTCACAAACCTCTGCTTTCACCAATTCCGATGGTGTATACAGCATGCAGGCTGCATCTGGAACCTACACCTTGAGTGTTACACACATGGACAATGGGCAAGTGATAATAGAAAACGTGGTGGTGGTGACAGATCAGACTACAACCGTGGATATCATTATGCCACCTTCCCTGGCGGGCTTTGCAGATGGATTTGAAAACTACGAAGATTTCGTCATTCAATTTTTACCTTGGACTTTGGTGGACGTGGATCAAAGCACCACTTACGGGATCACAAACACCACTTGGGAAAACGCCCATGCGCCGCAATCCTTCATTATCTTTAACCCTTTCGCCACCATCCCTCCCTTGCAAAACGCCCAGCCCTATGAAGGAGACAAGGTTGCAGCCTGTTTTGCAGCTGTGGATGAGCCCAATAACGACTGGCTGATCACTCCTGAGATAAAATTCACAAATGAATTCAGATTCTGGGCTCGCAGCTACAACGCTGAACATGGATTGGAGAGATTCAGGGTTGGTATATCCTCCACGGGCACCAATCCTAATAATTTTCACTTCATCAGCGGTGTTGATTACATCGAAGCTCCTGAAGAGTGGACAGAATATATCTACGATCTCACTGGCTATTTTGAACAACGCATCTACATCGCCATCAACTGCGTATCTGATGATGCCTTCTTCTTGATGGTGGACGACGTGTATGTGCACCACGCCACCGATGCTGATGATCCCAGCGCCCCAGTACTTGCCACCACCCTGAATGCGAACTTCCCCAATCCCTTCAACCCCGAAACTACAATTACCTACAGTTTGCAGGATGCATCCCCCGTTACCATGGAAATCTACAATATCAAAGGCCAGCTGGTGAAAACTTTGGTCAATGATCACAAGGCAGCCGGCAATCACAGAGTCGTCTGGAACGGTACCGACAATTCCAACCGCTCCGTCTCCAGTGGTGTCTATTATTACAAGATGCAAGCGGGAAGATTCAGCAGTACCAGAAAGATGATTCTGATGAAGTAGGATTATATCTGACGATATATAAAAAAGCCCCTGATACTGCGTTGGGGGCTTTTTCCTTAGGGATCAGGGGACAGTGAACAGTGGACAGGGGCGTTTGTCACTGCTTTTTTTATCCACTAATTGGACCAATTACTGGGATTTCACGAACTCGAAATAGACAAGGCTTTGGCGAAGCCCCTGTTCACTGTTCACTGTCCCCTAATCCCTGGGCGCTTCGCGCCCATTAGCCTCCCTTGTACCACCCTTGTCTCACCCATGCCGAGACAAAGGAGAGACAAGGGTGGTTAACAGGGAAGCAGTCTGTAGCATAAATGAATAATTGGTTTAATTTGTGATTTTCACTTATATTATTAGTGATAAACTCATTTTGGGTCTTACCGATAAAAATGCAAGGAAAGCTCTTGACAAAGAGTCAATGCCCAAAAATATGGCTTTCACTTGTAAAATATGGAGTTACAAATGCTTAGATACATGCTTCTTTCCAAGCTGCATCGTGGAAGGGTCACCGAATGTGACCTCAATTACAATGGCAGCATCAAGATTGATCCAGACCTCCTGGACGCCGCCGGAATGATTCCATCCGAAAAGGTGGAAATATTCAACGTGAATAATGGCGCCAGATTTTCCACCTATATCATTGAAGGGGAAAGAGGTAGCGGAGAGATAGCAATCAATGGCGCAGCTGCGCGTATGGCAATGGTGGGCGATATTGTAATTATCGTCAATTATGGCCTTTTGGATGATGCCGAAGCCGCTGTTCATCAGCCTCGCATCGTTGTTTTGGATGAAAATAACAAGCCCGTATAGACCCTGATGCAACTCATCGAAAGTATCCCTGCCATGAAGGAAATCAGTCGCCGCCTGCAAAGCTCTGGCAGCCTGGGCTTCGTGCCCACGATGGGCTATCTTCATGAGGGACATCTTTCCTTGGTGGATGCCAGCGTTAAGGAAAATCCACATACGGTGGCATCGATCTTTGTGAATCCTGCCCAATTTGGCAAAAACGAAGATCTATCCACCTATCCCCGTGATTTGGAGAGGGATTTGAAGCATCTGCAATCCAGAGGCGTGGATTATGTGTTTTATCCCCAGGCGTCTGATATCTATCCGGAAGATTATGGCACCTGGGTGGATGTGGATAAATTGGGCGATCTGCATTGCGGTAAGAGCCGTCCGGGACATTTCCGCGGAGTATGCACCATCGTCTTGAAGCTGGTCAATATCATTATGCCCGGCTTTATGTATATGGGTGCCAAGGATTTCCAGCAACTGGTGATCCTGCAAAAGATGCTGCAAGACCTGAATCTGGATACCCAGATCGTCCCCTGCCCCATCGTCCGCGAAGATGACGGCTTGGCAATTAGCTCCCGCAACACATATCTGGATGCTGATGAACGCAAGCGTGCGCTGTGCCTCAGTCAAGCCCTTGCTCATTCCCGGCAGCTTTTCATGGATGGAATGCGTGACAGCCGCCAGCTGATAAAAGCAGCCGCAGAGATTATCAATAATGCCGGCGGGCAAATAGATTATATAGAGTGCGTTCATCCGCAAAGCCTATTGCCAGTTGAGCTTGCCGAGGCGGACACGCGGATGTTGATGGCTGTATATATCGGGCGTACGCGCTTGATAGATAACGCTCCCATGGCATAAATCCGGGGAGTGTGAGAAAACATAGTGCATTTGATAAATATGTGCGAAAGTGGCGGAACTGGCAGACGCGCTGGACTTAGGATCCAGTAGGTTTTTCCTGTAGGGGTTCAAATCCCCTCTTTCGCACCACCATTATATTGGATAATAAAAATAGGAGAATAAAGTGCAGGTAGATATCAAACAACTTGACCCCGTCACCAAAGAGATTACCCTCACGGTTGATGCGGAAACTGCCAACAAAGACTATCAAAAATATTTGGCTAAAAGTGCCCGTGAGGTCCAGATTCAGGGATTTCGCATGGGCAAAGCGCCGCTTCCCATGGTGGAAAAGCAATACGGTCCCCAGATCAGCGAATACTTTATCAAGGATTCCATCGATGAATACTTTGGCAAAGCAACCTACGAACACGAGCTTGAATATATCCTCACCCCCTATGTGATGGATGTGAAATGGGAGAAAGGCAGCGACTTTGTGGCCGTTATCGAAATAGAACACGAGCCAGAGGTGGATGCCACCATCCCGGAACCCTTCAAGGTTCCTCACACTCCGCTGGTTTTGGAAGAAGAGGTGGATAATATTCTTGTCAGGCTTTCACAGGATAGGGCGTATGAAGAGGAAGTGGAGACTGCCGTTGCAGACGATATAGTGATGTGTGATATCACGGTGGAAGCTGCAGAAAACAGCGAACCCGTGAAGGGCGTCCTGATGGCAGGAGACTCCATGCCCATGCGCTCATTGCCGGAATTGGTGGATAAAAAGGTGGGTGACGAGATCACCGCCAATCTGATGGGCAATACCATCAAGCTGCTCAGCAAGAACGCTTTCCCCGATCTGGATAACGACACCGAATATCCCTGCAAGATAATGATTAATTCCATCAGCCGCAGGACTATCCCTGAGATTGATGATGAATTTGCCAAAGATGCCGGTTATGATGATCTTGCCACTTTGAAAGCTGAGATTTCAGATAATCTCAAAGCTGGCATCCAGCATCAGAATATGGATCTGGAAAACTCTGCCATCCTGCGCAAACTGTATGCCGACAAGCCCTTCGAACTTCCCAAGCGCAGCCTTGAATATATGGTGCAGGATGCCCTAAAGAAGGAAACAGACAGCCGTCTGCGCCAGTTTTATGAGCATCAATACCGCATGCAACTGCGCCAATATATGATCAACATATATCTGGAAAATGAACTTACTGCGGCGCTGGAGCCTTCGCTCTCCGATGAGGATTTGCAAACATATTATGAGCATCTGGCAATCCTGGAGGATATCCCCGTGGAAGCATGGAAAGAAAGACATCAGGAATTGCTGGATACAGACAGGATCAAGTATGACGCCACAGGGTGGACCATGCTGCGCGGCCTGGCTGCCAAAGCGGAATTTTATATCCCGGATCCGGAAGCTGTAGAAACCCAGAACCAGGAAGAAAGCACAGAATCTAACACAGAAACAACGGAGGAATAATGAATTATATCCCCATGGTAATCGAACAAGTGGGACGCGGTGAACGCGCCTATGATATCTATTCCCGCCTGCTGAAAGATAGAATCGTATTTGTAAGCGGCGTGATAGAAGACAACCTTGCCAATTCCATAGTAGCCCAGCTCTTGCACCTGGAAGGCGAAGACCCGGAGCGTGATATCTTTATGTATATCAACAGCCCTGGCGGCGTAATCTCTTCTGGCTTGGCAATATACGACACGATGCAATATATCCAGCCCAAGGTGAGCACCATCTGCATCGGAATGGCAGCCAGCATGGCAGCAATGCTATTGGCAGCCGGTGCACCCGGCAAGCGCACAGCCCTTCCCTATAGCCGCATCATGATTCATCAACCCATGGGCGGTGCCCAAGGACAGGCAAGCGATATCGAAATCCAGGCAAAGGAAATCCTGTATCTGAGACGCGTGATGAACGAACTGATGAGCAAGCATACAGGCAAAACCTTGAAGCGCATCGAGACAGATACCGATAGAAACTTTTTTATGAGTGCCCTCGAGGCAAAAGAATATGGCTTGATAGACGAAGTGATCAGCCAACGCAAATAATCCCTTGACAATAGTGCCCATGGTGTGCACATTGAATTACAATCACCAAGCAAACCAAGGAGGAATGTTTGGATCGCTATAAAAACCTAAGCTGCTCCTTCTGTGGAAGGGCTGAATCGGAAGTTCAAACCCTGATTCGCGGCATCGCCGGCAATATCTGTGATGAATGCATTGGTATGTGCAACAACATCATAGAATCCAGCGAGCCAGCCGTGGAACTGGGTGATTTTGAGCTTCCCATTCCCAGCAAGATAAAACAATACTTGGACCAATACGTGATCGGGCAGGAAAACGCCAAGATGATCATCTCCGTGGCGGTCTACAATCACTATAAACGCATCTTTCGCCAAGCACCCGGCGATGAGATTGAACTGGAAAAGAGCAACATCCTGATGATGGGACCCACCGGCAGTGGCAAGACCTTGATCGCACAGACCTTGGCGCGCTATCTGAAAGTGCCGTTTGCCATCTCTGATGCCACCACCCTCACCGAAGCTGGCTACGTTGGCGAAGACGTGGAAAACATCCTTGTTCGCCTCCTGCAGGCTGCAGATTATGATGTTCAAAAAGCCGAGCGGGGCATCGTCTATATCGATGAACTGGATAAAATCAGTCGCAAATCTGAGACGCCTTCCATCACCAGAGACGTATCCGGAGAGGGCGTGCAGCAGGCACTGCTCAAGATACTGGAAGGCACCAAGGTAAACGTGCCTCCCAAAGGCGGACGCAAGCATCCCCAACAAGAATTCATCGAGATGGATACCAAGAATATCCTCTTTATAGCCGGTGGTGCTTTCTTTGGTTTGGAGAAGATCATCAAAGAACGCCTGGATAAGAAGGTGATTGGCTTTGACGTGAAGCTTTCCGCTAAAGTGGATGAGACCTATATCTTTGAGAACGTGAGTTCACAAGACCTCCTGCGTTATGGCCTCATCCCGGAATTGATAGGCAGAATGCCCGTCACCTGTGCCTTGCACGAGCTGGATGAAGCCGCCCTGATGGCAATCCTCACCCAGCCCAAAAACGCCATCTGTAAACAGTATGAAAGATACTTTGAACTGGATGGGGTTACCCTCAAATGGGAACCTGATGCACTGCAGGAAATTGCCAGCATTGCCATCGATCAAAAGACGGGTGCCAGGGGATTGCGCAGCATCATGGAAAAGTTTATGCTGGAGATCATGTATGAAATCCCCGATAACCCCACCATCGAAGCTTGTACCATCACATCGGACACGGTAAAAAGACTGGCAAAACCTGAATATATCAAAATAAAGAAACTTGCTGCCAAACCTGCGGCAAGCACAAAGTAAAGGAGTATTAGCAATGCGTAAACTTTCGATTATTGCCCTCATTATCCTCGCCGGCTTGCTGTTAATGGCATGCGATGAAGACGGTGAATTGCGCATTAGAAACCGCACAAACGCCTCCGTGGATGTAGCCATCAACAATGGCCAACCCATGGAGATTGTAGCTGGCAGCGGCTGGAGCCGTTATTACACTGAATCCACCACAGTCACAGTAAATTATTCTGGCAATTATGTGCTGCCGGATTCAGAGACCCGCACCGTGAGCCCCGGCCTGCCCACCACCGTGAATATCAATGCCACCGCTGGAATGATGAGCATCACCAACGATTCTCAGCATACCATTTCAGAGCTGTATATCAGCCCTCGCACCCAAACTGACTTTGGCGAAAACCTCATCACAGAAAGCCTCTTGCCAGAAGCAATCAGCAGCTGGACGCTCACCGATACGGCATGGGATGTGAAAATTGTAGTCAGCGATGGCACAATGCTGTATAAGATGAACCAGCCCATTGCGCTGAACGAAACACTGGAACTGAAGGTAAGCACCTTTACAAATCACGCCAAAAAGACTGGATTAGCCACCACTTCCAAGCCCTACACGGCTCCCATACCAAGATAAACCCACCAATTGGAGTACCATAATGAAAGACATACCCTTCGCTGACCGCAGGACAAAACTGGCGTCTTCCCTCTTGGATGGTGAAGCCACCATCGTGTTTGCCAAGCCCGCTGAAAACCTGATCAAATTCACGCAGGACAATAACTTCCTCTACCTCACCGGCCTCAAGATACCAGAGGCGGTTCTGATGATAGTAAAAAGGGGAGAAACCCACAGTGAGATGCTCTTTATCGAGCGTGGCATCCCCGAGCGTGAGGTGTGGGACGGCAAGAAAATGACCCCTGCTGAAGCAAGAGACATCAGCGGAATTGAAAAGGTACAGTTCCTGGATGAATTTGATGGCGCCTTGGGTATGTTTGCACCCCTGCTTTCCAAAGTGTGGAGCAACCTTGGAGCTCAGTCTTTAAATAGGCCTCTCAGCCTGCCCCTATTCCGCTTGGAGCCCTTGCGCCAACGCTATCCACAGCTTGCCATTGCCGATATCACCAAGCTTATCTCCTCCTTGCGCATGATCAAAGATGAGCATGAAATCAAAGCCCTGCAAAAGGCGATTGACGTGACAGGCCAAGGGATTATGGACGTAATGGAATCCGTAACCTCAGAGATGTATGAGTATGAGCTGGAAGCCATGCTCTTTTATCGGATGCAACGTAGTGGTATCCATAATTGGGGCTTTGCTCCCATCATTGCCTCCGGCGTGAACGCTGCCACTTTGCACTATGGCCGTAACGATTGCCGCATCGAAGCCGGACAACTGGTCTTGATGGACGTGGGTGCCTCTTATGAAAACTATAGCGCCGATATCACCCGCTGTTTCCCCATTGATGGACGTTTCACTGATAGGCAGCGCCAGATTTACCAGGTTGTGCTGGATGTGCAAAAGCATATCATCAGCATGATCAAGCCTGGCATGACCTTGGGCGAGATGAACGTGCGCACCCGTGAGCTGCTCACCGAAGCTGCCCTTGCCATTGGTTTGATCAAAGAGCCGCAAGATATTGTAAAGCATTACATGCATAGCGTGAGCCACTTCCTGGGCATGGATACCCACGATGTGGGCGGGCGTGAGGCAGTGTTGGAGCCCGGTCATGTGGTCACCGTGGAACCAGGTCTGTATCTGGAAGAGGAAAGCCTCGGCGTACGTATCGAGGACGACGTATTGGTAACCGAGGAAGGGCACACAGTGCTCTCGCGCAACATCCCCAAAGAAATAGACGAAATCGAAGCAATCCGCCAGCAGGCACTGAAGAAGTAAAGCCCATGCATCGCGCTTTGTATCCCGGCACCTTCGACCCCATCACCCTGGGGCATCTGGATATCCTGAATAAGGCTGCCCACATGTTTGATGAGGTTATCTTGGCTGTGGCAGATTATACCGGCAAGGATAGCAATTTCAATCTGGAAGA
>JAAYQD010000205.1 GCA_012519465.1 Candidatus Cloacimonadota bacterium | reverse complement strand
GTGCGCATGGCATCCATTGGCAATGGTGAATTTATCCTCACATGGGAAGACCAGGTGGGGGCAGATCCCGATATCGCAGCCCAAAAGATGAATATCAGCGGTCAAAGAGGCTGGCCAAACAAGCTAATCGTTTATGGCGATTCAGGCACTCCCAATTTTGCTCCGCAGGATAATCCCCGCATCGTGGGCACCAGCGATAACGCCGCCATCATCGCCTGGCAAGACAAGCGCAATGATCCCTTGGCAGCAGACCTCTATGCCCAAAAGGTTAGCTCTGCCGGCACCCTGCTGTGGAATGCCGATGGCTTGCCGCTTTGCTTGGCAGATTTTGCCCAGAAAAACCCCAGGCTCTCTTCAGATGGAGCCGGTGGTGCCTACATTGTGTGGGATGATTATCGCAATACAAACACCACCAAGGAAGATATTTTTGCCCAACACCTTAGCGCCACGGGCGAAGCCCTGTGGGGCACTGATGGCAAGGCTATCTGCACGGCTGGCAACATCCAGGAAGGCAGCCTCATCAAAGCCGCTGGCAATCATGTGTTTGTAAACTGGGAAGACACCCGCACTGGCAGCGTGGGCATCTATTATCAGGTGTTGAACTCCGCCGGCGATCTGCTCTTGGAGCCGGATGGACAGCAGGTTTTCTGGGGTCTCAGCGGAGACGCTCCCCTCGGTGAATATCTGATGCTGCCCCGCAATGATGATATTGCCATTATCTGGACGGATACCCGCTATGCAAACCTGGGTCATCAAATCTTTATGCAGTATGTAAGCCCTGATGGCAGCATAGCCTTGGATGAAAACGGCAGATCTGTGACCATCCCCACCGGCTATGACCAGTTGGAACCCGCCGCTGCCATCACTCCGGACGGGCATATCCTCGTATTGTGGCAAGACAAGCGTCATGAATATCCCAAGATTTATATGCAATACCTCTCTCCTACTGGTGAAAGATTGTGGGATGAAACTGGCATTCCCCTCACGGATGCCACTCCTGTGGATCAAAAGGAAGTAAAGGTGGATTATGATGCCGCCACGAATAGCTTTTATATAGGCTGGTCAAATTATGATCAGATTGGTAACAACTTTTACTACCACGCATGGGGACAAAGAATCCATAACGGTGAAAAGATGTGGGGACCTGATGGCAAAAGAGTATCCGACCTCATCGAAGAAGACCTGAACAACCAATGTGAACTGCAGCAAATGCATGATGGATACTATATCTGGCAACGCTATATCCCCATGGAAGGCACGCAAAGCATCTATGCCGTGCGCATTGATCCCAGTGGCGAACCGGCTGATGGCTGGCCTGCTGAAGGCGTGAAGCTTTCCACTCAACAGGATTATGACACCAACCAGGTGGCACCCGTATCCGTCACTACCGAACAAGGGCTGTTTGTGATGTGGAGAGACCAGCGTGAAGATTGGGTTCCCAACTATTTTGGTCAACACGTCTCCGGCTCTGGTGAAAGGCTGTGGGATCCCCTGGCTGTGAATCTGGCAGATTATGGCAGAGAACAGGAAATGGCAACCACCCTCAAAAACGGTCCCAAGGATGTGATCACCTTTGCCTGGGGCGAAAACATAGGCGGATATCTGGATATCGTGGCGCATCGCTATAGCTTGGATGGAACCCCAATGTGGAATGATCTGGGCTATTATGTGGTGCAAAAGGATAGCACTCAATCCAATCCCAGCATGGCTGCCTTCCCCAACAAAGGAATGGTGGTGGCATGGACGGAATATATGGCTCTGGAATCCGACATCTATTACAGATACGTGAATGGTGACGGAAGCATGGTGGGCAGCCCTGAAGGCGACGTGGTGAGTGATGCCGGGAAATCCCAATACAACCCCCTTATCGTCACCATGGGCAACGATGCCTACATCATCTGGGCGGATGGACGCTCCAGCGGTAAAACTGAAGTTTTGGGGCTATATATGCAAAAGCTCTCTAACGAAACGGTGGGGATAGACGATCCCTCGATACCGCCGGCAACAGGCTTTTATCTAAATCAAAACCACCCCAACCCATTTAATCCACATACCAATATCTCGTTTAATATAGCCGAACCCTCCCCTGCCTATCTATTGGAGATATACAATGTCAAGGGTCAGAAGGTGAAAACCTTGCACAAGGGACCCTTGAGCGCAGGCAACCATACAATCGTATGGGACGGCAAGGATATCACTGGCAATGAAGTGGCTTCTGGAATGTATTTCTATCGCCTGAGCGATGGCAAAAACAGCCAGAGCCGTAAGATGCTATTGATGAAGTAGCTTGGCACAAACTGACGTTTGTTAAAAAAAGGCGGAACCTGCGGGTTCCGTCTTTTTTTAGGTGCTAAGTGTTAGGGGTTAGGTTTTAGGGCTAATACCAAGTCTATTTTGAGGCACGTAAAATCCTTTGGAACCTTCTTCTTCCTCGTTAACCACCCTTGTCTCTCCTTTGCCTCAACAAGGGTGAGACAAGGGTGGTACAAGGGAGGCTAATGGGCACAGAGGCATTCTGCCGCAGGGAACAGGGGTCAAGGGACAGGGGCTTCGCTAAAGCCTTGTATCCCCTGGCTTTAGCCGGGCGTTTCACCGACTTCAGTCGGTCTTTGAAGCACAGGGATAATAGTATGTAATGACTTGGTAGCAGAGGTCTTACGCAAGAGCTACCCGACCAGTTTGAAATAAGATCTTATTACTTCTTTAACATAGCACAGAATACACAAAACAACAATCTATATTTGTCACATGAGCATAATTCATAAATACGTGTAATGCCTTGATATTATAGGGACTTAAAACCGACTGAAGTCGGTGAAACGCCCGGTTAAAACCAGGGGGTACAAGGTCGGCGAACCGGCCAGCTAACGCCTGTGTTCCCAAACTGTTACAGGCTTACTGCATGAACCCTTTCGTATGTTTTCGCGCTTTTCGTGGTTAGTTATAAATGCCGTCTCTCCGAGACTCATAACGTACACATATAGCGTGTGTTGATCTAAAATAGCGCCTCTGGAGAGGCTCTGTAAGGAGCTCGCTTCGCTCGCGATGATTAATGAGCGCAGAATGTTCAGGGGACAGGGTGAGGTGAGGTGTGGCTAAAATTCGTGTCAATTCGCGCAATTCGTGGTTAAAACCGCGGTGTCACGCCGCTACCCTAACACCTATTACCTATCACCTAAAACCTTAGCCAGCCAGCGGCTGGCGTTCAGCCAGACAGTGTCTGCGATACCACTCCAGCTCTGATGAGATCATGCATATGCAGCATCCCCACCACCTTGTCATCATCATCAACCACAGGGAGCATGGTGATGGAATGCTCTTGCATCAGTTTGAGGGCGGCAAGAGCCAAATCCGAGGGTTTGAGGCGTTTGGGATGGGCGGTCATGCACTGGGTAACGGATAGTTGCAACAGCCCTTGAGGATGGATTTGCAGCTGGCGGCGCAAGTCTCCATCCGTCACTATGCCCAATAGTTTGCCATCACCGTCTGTAACGGCGGTGCAGCCAAGCTTGCCGGAGGTCATGCTCAGGATTGCCTCATCCATTTGGGCATCGCTATTTACACGCGGTAAATCCTCATTGGTGTGCATCAAATCCTGCACTTTCAAGAGCAGTTGTTTGCCGATGCTGCCTCCGGGGTGGAAGCGGGCAAAATCCTGGAGGCTAAAATTGCGCCCCGTGAGGAGGGCAATGGCAAAGGCATCACCCAAAGCCAGAGCCACCGTGGTGCTGGAGGTGGGGATCATGCCCAAGGGCTCGGAATCCTGGGGCACAGAGCAATCCAACGCCACATGCGCCGCCTCTGCCAAAGGAGAGCTGGCGTTGCCCGTGAAGGCGATGAGGGGGGTCTTGACAAACTTGAGGAAGGGGATGATGGAGATTAGTTCAGATCCCGCTCCGCTCTTGGATACGGCTATCACCACATCCGCGCTTTGCACCATACCCAAATCTCCATGCAGGCCTTCGGCGGCGTGCAAGAAGATGGACGCAGTGCCGGTGGATGCCAGGGTGGCGGATATTTTGCGGGCGATGATGCCGGATTTGCCCAATCCCGTCAGCACCACCTTGCCCTTGCAATCTGCCAAAAATTGATAGGCTTGCTGCAGGGCGGATGCATCCAAGCGGTCTGCCATTTTCAAGATGGCAGCCGCCTGGGTTTTAAGCTCGTTTTTGATGATGCCGGTGATATCCATTATTATGCCTTGCTGCGTATCAGTTTGATGGCTTCATCGAAATTCATGGCGCCCAAATCGCCTTCCGTGTGACGACGGAGGGTGAGGGTTTCCGCTTCCACTTCCTTTTTACCCACCACACACATATAGGGTATCTTTTTCAGCTCGGCTTCGCGGATTTTGTAGCCCACCTTCTCATTGCGGGCATCCACCTGGCTGCGGAAGCCCAAGAGCTGGAACTTTTCATTGAGCATTCGGGCATAATCTTCCTGGGCATCGGTGATGGGCATAATCACAATTTGGGTGGGAGCCAGCCACAGGGGAAGATTGCCGCCATGATATTCCAGAAGGGTGGCAAAGAAGCGCTCCACAGAGCCCAAGATAGCCCGGTGGATCATAAAAGGACGATGGGCGGTATTATCTGCCCCAATATATTGCATTTCAAAGCGATGGGGCAGGTTGAAATCGAACTGGATGGTGGTGCATTGCCAGGCTCTGCCAATGGCGTCTTTGATCTTGATATCTATCTTGGGACCATAGAAGGCACCGCCGCCTTCATCCACGTCGTATTCCAAGCCCAGCTTATCCAGGCTGTTGGCAAGGCTGCGAGTGGCTTTATCCCAATCTTCAGGTTCACCCACGGAGGATTCCGGCTGGGTGCTGAGATATATCAGAAATTCTTCAAAGCCAAAGTGACGCAGCATATCAAGGGAAAAGACGATGAGCTTTTCCACCTCTTCATCCAATTGGTCTGGACGGCAGATGATGTGGGCATCATCCTGGGTAAAGCCACGCACCCTCATCAAGCCGTGCAAGACGCCGGAGCGTTCATAGCGATAGACGGTGCCCAGCTCGGCAAGGCGAATGGGCAATTCCCGATAGCTGTGGTGTCCGGAATTGTAAACGGCGATATGGAAGGGGCAATTCATGGGTTTCAGATAATAATCCTGACCGTCCACTTCGATGGCGGAATACATATTTTCCTGATAAAAGCCCAGGTGTCCGCTGGTTTCCCAGAGGTCACTGCGTCCAATATGGGGCGTATAGATCAATTGATATCCCCGGCGCAGATGCTCTTCCTTCCAATAGCTTTCGATGAGATGGCGGATCATGCCGCCATTGGGATGCCAGAGGACAAGGCCTCCGCCCACCTGCTCGTCAAAAGAGAAGAGATCAAGGTCTTTGCCAAGTTTACGATGATCTCGCAGAGCGGCTAATTCCAAGAATTCAAGGTAGGCAGTCAGCTCTTTCTGGGAAGGGAAGCTGATGCCATAAATGCGGTGCAGCATCTTGTTTTTCTCGTCTCCACGCCAGTAGGCACCGGAGGTTTTGAGCAGCTTTACGGCTTTGATCTTGCCGGTATTGCCGATATGGGGTCCGCGGCAGAGATCGATAAAATCTCCCTGTTGATAGGTGCTGATGGTCTCATCATCAGGGATTTCATCAAGGATTTCCAGCTTGTAAAACTCGCCCATATTCTTGAAGATATCGACCGCCTCGGCTTTGCTGAGCTCGCGGCGACTGTATTGCAGTTCGTCTTTGATCAGCTCTTTCATCCGCTCTTCTATTTGCAAAAGCTCTTCATCGGTAAAGGGACGGTCTCTATCAAAATCGTAATAAAAGCCCTGCTCGATGGCGGGACCGATGGTAACCTGCACATCGGGGAAAAGCTGTTTGACAGCCTGTGCCATCAGGTGGGCAGTGCTGTGCCAATACACATCCTTACCCACATCTGTCTTGAAGGTGTGGAGGGTGAGGCTGGCGTCTTGTTCCAAGAGAAAATCCAAATCGCGCAAAATGCCATCCACTTCCGCACATACAGCGGCATCCGCCAAGCGCGGGGAAATCTCATTTGCCACCTGCAAAGCGGTGACGGGCTGTGCATACTGTTTATGCGAGCCATCGGGTAAGGTAATCTTTATATCCATCTGTAACTCCATGTATAAATTAGGTTTAAGGTAAGGGGCAAAAACACGGTTTTCACCAAATACCTTAAGTGATACTCCAATCTTGAGGGGCATTATTTGTCAAGTATTGCCTTGGTTTTTATTCCCATGGGCAGGGATTGAGCTAAAATTGTGATTGACAAATTACAGGAGTTTATGCTTGAGT
>JAAYQD010000204.1 GCA_012519465.1 Candidatus Cloacimonadota bacterium | reverse complement strand
TTTGTTTGATAATCAAGCGGATGGGTTTGCCAAAGAAATCAGAGAGCTGATGCTCCACCTCCTCCTTTTGATTGCTTAGTGTGGAATAAAAGGAGGGACGCTGAATGCCCAACTCCAGGATATCGTTTTCTGCCCTCACTATCTGTGCATCAGAAAAGGCTATGGAGGTGGCGGGGCTGATACGTTTAAAGCGCACTTTCAGCTTTTCCATGTTGGCGTTGATGCTTTCCACGCTGAATTCGATGGCTTCCCTGCTGATGGGCGGTGGTGCTGCCTGAGGGGTGGGCGCTGGCACTGTTTGTACAGGAGCGGTTGTGGGTGCAGGAGCAGGGACGGGCTTTGCTGGTGTTGTGGCTGTGGAAACTCTGGCAGCAGGCGCAGGAGTGTAGCCGCCATCACCTTCCTTCAGCATTTCTATCAGTTCGCTAATCTCCTTCATCTCATCCATGCGACTCATCTTCAGCATCAAGACTTCCAAAAGTAGCTGGGGATTGAGGCTTCCCCTCAAATCCACCCTCGCCTGTATGAGCGCACTGATCAGATACAAAAGATCCGCCTGTGAGAAGGCGGCAGCCACTTCGTCAAAGAGGGGGAATTCATCGCTGGTCACTTCAGGGGGTGCCACTCCGCTTTTACGCAAGAGCACCACGCGGATGAATTCCGTCATGTTTATCAATAGCTCCTGTGGATCCATCCCATCTTCCAATACCTGATGCAAGGTGGAGATCAGCTGGGCGGAATCCTTTTGTTTTACCATCCCAAAGAGCTGGGAATATACCTGGTTGGGTATCATGCCAAAGATTTCGCGCACCTTATCTATCGTCACATCGTTCAAACAGTAGGAGAGCACCTGGTCCAAGAGGGAAAGGGCATCCCGCATTCCTCCATCTGCCTTGCGGGCGATGATATACAGGGAATCGTTATCGATGGTAATGCCCTCTGCCTGGGTGATTTCTTGCAGGCGGCGCACGATTGCCTCCACGGGTATACGCTTAAAGTCGTAGCGTTGACAGCGGGAGACTATGGTGGGCAATACCTTTTGCGCCTCAGTGGTGGCAAAGATAAAGAGCACGTTTTCGGGGGGCTCTTCCAGCGTCTTCAACAGGGCATTGAAGGCACTCTTGGACAGCATGTGCACTTCGTCTATGATATAAATCTTGTACAAAGATTGGCTGGGGGCATAGAGCAGCTCTTTTTGCAAATCACGCACATCATCCACACTGGTGTTGGATGCTCCGTCTATCTCTATCACATCGGGCGAGGTACCGGCGGTGATCTCCAGGCAGTTGTGGCATTTGTTGCAGGGATGGGCACTGGGGCCCTCCACACAGTTCAAGCTTTTGGCAAGGATGCGTGCCATGGAGGTCTTCCCCACTCCACGGGGTCCTGTAAAGAGAAAGGCATGGGCAATGCGTTTGCTTTCAATGGCATTTTGCAGGATTTCCGTCACGTGATCCTGTGCATAAACCTCAGCAAAGCTCTGAGGACGGTATTTTCTGGCTAAAACGATATAACTCATCTTACCTCCAAATCCATTCTTTTTGCCTGCTCTAATATGGCAAGCATTTTCTACTGGACAAGATTGGAGCTCCCTACAAATGTGGTTTATAATAAGCATTTTGTACCAATCAATAATATTATTATAAGGGAGGAACAACAGTGAAAATGGAAGGAAAACTGGTAATAGCACAAGGCGGTGGTCCCACTGCCGTAATCAATCAATCTTTGGTGGGAGCCGTCTTGGAAGCCCGCAAGTTTGCCCAGGTGACCAAGGTGTATGGCGCTTTAAACGGCGTGCAGGGCATTGTGAATGAAGACTTTTTGGATCTCTCCCAAGAGACCAGCTACAATCTGGAACAAGTGGCAGCCACCCCCTCATCCGCTCTGCTTTCCACGCGGGATAAGCCCGATGAGGCATACTGTCAGGAAATCTTCAAAGCCCTCAAAGCCCACGACGTGAGATATTTCTTTTATATTGGAGGCAATGATTCCTCAGATACGGTGAGGATTGTGAACGATCAAGCCCAGAAAGAGAATTATCTTTTCCGAGCTATCCACATCCCCAAAACCATCGATAACGATCTTGTACTGAGCGACCACACTCCCGGCTATGGCTCCGCAGCCCGCTTTGTTGCCTCTGCCTTTGGCGGTGTTAATCTGGATAATAGAGCCCTGCCCGGGGTGTATATCGGAGTGGTGATGGGGCGTCATGCCGGCTTTTTGACGGCTGCCTCTGCTTTGGCACACAAGTATCCTGATGATGGTCCTCACCTGATCTATATGCCAGAGCGTGTCTTTGATATGGAAAAATTCCTGGCTGATGTGCACAGGGTTTATAATCAATACGGACGCTGTGTGGTTGCCGTTTCTGAAGGCATTGTGGATGAGAAAGGCGAGCCCATGATGTTGCGGCTAACCAAAACCAAAGAGACTGATGCCCATGGCAACGTTCAGCTCTCGGGAACGGGGATGTTAGGTGATCTCTTGAGCGACCTGGTGCGTGATAAACTGAATATCAAGCGTGTGCGCAGCGATACCTTTGGCTATCTGCAACGCTCATTCATGGGCTGCGTGTCCGATGTGGACCAACGTGAAGCCCGTGAGGTGGGAGAACGCGCCGCACACTATGCCCTCTGGCACAATATGGATGGCTCCATTTCCATCCAACGCACAGGCAATTATGCTGTGGATTACCGTTTGGAAAAGCTTTCAGACGTTGCCCGCAAGACCAGATTGATGCCTGATGAATATATAAATGCCGCTGGAAATGGCATTACAGATGCTTTTAGAGATTACCTCAGACCCCTCTTGGGATCAGGCTTTCAGCTTTCCCATAGGCTGCGTGCACCCCGGGTGGACAAATTGCTGAAGGGAAATGCTTGACACAATTACACACTTTTCAAACATGGCAGTAAATAACAAAAAAATACATGGAGGAAAAACCATGACCTTTCAAGAATTCATGGAAAAAGTAACAGCCAGAAACTCTCATGAACCTGAGTTTCTGCAAGCCGTCAAGGAAGTAGTGGAAACAGTTTGGGATGTTTACGAAGCCAATCCCCGTTTTGTGAAAAACAACATCCTCGAACGTATCGTTGAGCCCGAGCGCACAATCATCTTCCGCGTACCCTGGATGGATGACCAAGGCAACGTTCACGTCAACCGTGGCTACCGCGTCCAATTCAACAGCGCCATTGGACCCTACAAAGGCGGCAACCGCTTTCATCCCAGCGTAAACCTCTCCATCCTCAAGTTTCTGGGATTCGAACAAATTTTCAAAAACAGCCTCACCACTCTGCCCATGGGCGGAGGCAAGGGCGGCAGCGATTTTGATGCTCGTGGCCGTTCTGATGCAGAAATCATGCGCTTCTGCCAAAGCTTTATGGCTGAATTGTATCGCTACCTTGGTCCCGATACAGACGTCCCTGCCGGCGATATCGGCGTGGGCGCCCGTGAAGTGGGCTATATGTATGGCTATTACAAGAAGCTGATGAATGAATTTACCGGCGTCTTTACCGGCAAAGGCAGAACCTGGGGCGGCAGCCTGATTCGTCCCGAAGCCACCGGCTTTGGCGTGGTCTATTACACTGAGGAAATGCTGAAGGTAGCAGGCAGAAGCTTTGACGGCATGAGAGTAGCCGTCTCCGGCTTTGGCAATGTTGCCTGGGGCGCCGTACAAAAGATCAACGAGCTGGGCGGCAAAGTGGTCACCATCTCCGGTCCTGACGGATATATCCTCGACGAAGAAGGAATCTCTGGCGATAAGATCGAATGCATGGTCAAACTGCGTACTTCCAATAACGACCGTGTGGGCGATTATATCCAGGATTACCCCAATGCCAAGTTCTTCCCCGGCAAGCGTCCTTGGGAAGTTCCCGTTGATGTGGCAATCCCCTGCGCCACCCAAAACGAGCTGCACCTTGAAGATGCCAAAAACTTGGTCAACAACAAGGTCTTCTGCGTGACAGAAGCTGCCAACATGCCTTGCGTGCCCGAAGCTATCGAGCTCTTCCAAGGCAACAAGATCCTCTTTGCCCCCGGCAAAGCTGCCAACGCAGGCGGCGTGGCCACCAGTGGTTTGGAAATGACCCAAAACAGCATGCGCCTCAGCTGGGATAGAGAAGAAGTGGACGAGCGTCTGCACGCCATCATGAGAAACATCCATGAAGCCTGCCTCGAAAACGGCAAGCAAGATGATGGATATGTAAACTATGTGAAGGGCGCAAACGTTGCCGGCTTCCTCAAGGTAGCCACCGCAATGTGCGACCAAGGCCTTGTGTAATACAAATCCTAACACCTCTAAATACAAAACCCCGGCTTGCCGGGGTTTTTTGTTGCCCTAAAAAGAAGCGCTTGCCAGAGAGACATCCAGCAAGCGCTTTTTTTATATCAAAGCCTAAGCTTTACTTCATCAGCATCAGCTTCAGGGTTTTTACACTTTTGCCAGTTTCGATACGCGCCAGATACATACCGCTGGCAACGCTGCGTCCGCCGGCATCCCTGCCGTTCCAATGCAACACCTGGCTGCCGCTGGTCATGTTTCCATCATGCAGGGTGGCAACCTTCTGTCCACGGATGTTGTAGATATTCACCTTCACCGCAGAGGGATTTGCCAGGTGGAAGGCTATATTCACATTGGGATTGAAGGGATTGGGATAGGCAAATACATCGTTGATAGCCTGCGCCACGTTATTGTCGTTACTTACCTCGTAATTGCTGAGGCGGATAAATCCTGTATATTCGGCTACATACTGCGGCGTCCAAATCACATTGTTATCAGAGCCCATATAGCTCATCATATTATCGATCCAGAAAGCTGCCTGCCAGCCTTCAGGAAGCCCGCTTTCGCCCCAGGAAAAGG
>JAAYQD010000203.1 GCA_012519465.1 Candidatus Cloacimonadota bacterium | reverse complement strand
TATATGTTTGCGGTATTCATTGATGGTGGTGGCTCCGATGCAATGTAGGGTGCCCCTTGCCAAAGCGGGCTTTAGCATGTTGGAGGCGTCCACTGAACCCTCCGCAGCGCCTGCACCAACCACGGTGTGAATCTCATCAATAAAAAGGATGATGCGGCCATCGCTCTTTTCCACTTCGGATAATACGGCTTTCAGACGTTCTTCAAATTCTCCGCGGAATTTGGCACCTGCCACCAAGGCTGCCATATCCAGCTCTACTATCTCTTTGTTTTTCAGGGTTTCAGGGATGTCACCTGCCACCACACGGCGAGCCAGACCTTCCACGATTGCCGTCTTGCCCACGCCCGGCTCCCCGATGAGGATGGGGTTGTTTTTGCGGCGACGGGAGAGAATCTGCACACTGCGGCGGATTTCCTCGTCTCTGCCAATCACGGGGTCCAGCTTTTCCTGGCGTGCCAAGCGGGTGAGGTTGCGAGCGTATTTTTCCAAAGCCTGAAACTTGGCTTCCGGATTTTGGTCTGTCACTCGCTGGTTGCCACGCAGCTGTTGCAAAGCCTGCAACAATGCTGCTGCATCCATTCCATTATTGCGCAGAATATCGGCTGCTTCCTTGCCTTTTTCCAGAAGAGCCATCAGGAGGTGTTCCAGGCTAACGTATTCATCGCCCAGCTTCTGTGCGTCTTTCTCAGCTTGTTGTAATACCTCCAAAACTTCCTGACCCATATACTGCTGTGCACCTGTGATTTGAGGCAGCTTGTTGAGTGCCTCTAATAGGCTCATCTGTAGCGCACCGGCATCTATTTCCAGCTTTTGTAGTACTGGCTGGATCAGGGTGTCTTCCTGTGCCAACATGGCAGATAAGAGGTGTATATTACGGAGCTCCTGATGTCCTCTTTCGGAAGCCAGATGGTGCATGGCTTGCAGGGCTTCCTGACTTTTAATGGTAAATCTATCTGCGTTCATTCTTGCCTCCTTGATGCTATGAACTTATTCTTTATAAACAAATTAAGCGGAGGCAGGGTGGTTGTCAAGGGGAAACTTAGCAGTTGTGCCAATAGACTGCCAAGTTTGTGGTATGAAGAATGTTATTATATAAGTATCAAAGAATTATCCGCTGCAGTGTGTAAACAAGAAGACAGAAAACAAAATAATGAGCCCCCACATGATTATAGTGAATAAAAAATCCAATAGTCTATTTTTAGGTTCAGATAATTCATGGATTCCCGAGTATGTTGTCTTGTGTTCAGTGTCAGTTTCCTGTTTATCATCATTAAATCCAGCATCATCAGACACAGTGGAGACATCGGGTATAGAAAGGTCTTTTTCTTCCTGCGATACAGTAGGTGTATCAGTGTATTTGAAGTTATCTTGATACGCCTGCAAGATGCAATTCGGTCGGTCGTCACGCTTTTTCTGGGTGAGTGCTTCCAGTAGGTTTATGGTGGAGGGTCGGATGAATTCATAGAATTGGAGGGGATCGGGAATGTCTTCATAGATGATTTGTTCTTGAATATTGAATTGGCTTTCTGTATCCACATCGTAGGGCAATCTTCCAGTGAGCATCTCATACAGCAGAATCCCAGCAGAGAAGATATCCGAGCGATGGTCTATATCTTTTTCTGCCAGCACCTGTTCTGGACTCATGTAGTTGACGGTTCCCAGCATTGTTCCAGTGCGGGTAAGGCGAGCATCGCTTAGAATTCTGGCTATACCAAAATCGAGGATTTTCACGTTATCATTTTTCTCGATATCTACCATGATGTTAGACGGTTTAATATCACGGTGTACGATGTCTTTTTTATGAGCAAAATCCAGAGCTTCACAGATTTGGCGAAAGATGTTGAGGGCTCGCGGTTCGGGAATGATATTGATTTGTTTGATTAATGTATCCAAAGTGGTTCCGGGCGCATGCTCCATAACCATGTAATAGTGGCCAGCTTCTTCAAAGAAAGAATACAGGGTTACGATATTGGCATGGATTAACATTGCCTGTACTCTTGCTTCATTGATGAATCTTTTGGCAAAACTGGGGTCATTGGTGAGCTCTGATTTTAAGACCTTGATTGCCACATCGCGATTCAAATTGATATCTTTGGCGAGATAAATCTCACCCATGCCACCCTTGCCGATAAGTTCGGTAATTGTAAAGTCACGAATCGTTCGATTGGGAGATAGAACCATAACGTGTTACCTCATTGTAGAAAATTCATCATGCTGAACAAAGCGTGATTTGTAGATTAGTGTCATCTTGCCCGCTTTTTCAAAAATATATGTGTGAGGGTGATAAAAAAGACGCCCATAATGACGATAAGAAGTAAATCAAGGCCCATATTAGAGGTATTGAATCCAAGATTTTCTGTGACCAAAGAATTGGCTTCATCCATCGTCAGAATAAGCTCGAAAGACCAACGGCTGAGCATAAAACCCGCCAGGACTTTGACGGCATCTGGGATTTGAGAAAAGGGAACAATCAATCCACCCAGGATAACTTGGGGGATAAGGGTGAGGGGTACCAAAGCCATAGCCGTTTCGCTGGTTTTTACAACAGCTGAAATCACTAAGCCAATGGCAAGAGAGCTGATGGAAATCAGGGACAAAGCAGCCCAAAGAGGCAAGAAGGCAATATCACCGGTGATAGAGCCAAAAAAGGATAATACCAAGCATTGCAGGATGCAGAGCATGCTGAGAATGGTGATTTTTGACCATAGATAGGCGCTCACGCTGAGGCTTGCTTTTTGTTCGCGCTTGAAGATGCTCTGCTCGGTAACGATTTCACGGGCAGAGTTTGAACATCCCAGCCAAATGGTGGCAATCACCAAGACAAAAGAGAGAGCCGCGATGCTACCGTTATCTTTGAAAACAAGATAAGTGAAGATGCCGATGATGGGTGCCTGCAACAGCAGTACAGCCGTGCTGAAAGTATCTCTCAACTTTACAATGAGCGTTCTTTTGCACAGTGTTTTGTATTGATGCAGCACGTCTTTGGGCTGTGGGGAAATGGATTTGGGGTCTGCATCTGGCATTAAGGGATGATCTGGATTGGAGTATTGGGCATACAGGGGGCTTTGTTGATACTTGTTTTTGAGGTTTTGTGATTCAGTGTGAGCCACCACGTCGAAGATATCTTCCGGCTCCTTGATTCCAAAGTAATCCAACACTTGAGAGGATGGCCCATAATATGCCAGCTTACCGCCAGACGTCATCACAATGAGGTGGGAAAAGAGTTTAAAATTGGTTGTGTTTATATTGTGGGTGGTAAGCAGAACAAGATGCCCCCTGGCGCTCAAATCCGCCAAAAGCTGCATTACATCACGATCGCTACGTGGATCCAAGCCGCTGGTGGGTTCATCCAAAAAATAGAACTGCGGTTCTGTAATCAGCTCTTGTGCCATGTTTACGCGTTTTCTCTGTCCCCCGCTGATGCCTTTCTTCTCTGGAGTTCCGATCAGGGTTTCACTGGCGGAGCTCATCCCTAATGTTTGCAGGATTTTGTCAATTTGGCTTTGGCGTTCGGATTCAGAAATTCTGATGCCAAGCCTCAATTGACTGGTGAAGTATAGCGATTCCCGTACCTTGAGCTCACGATGGATAATGTCGTCCTGGGGCACGTAGCCCATCTGTCCCTGAAAGGATTGGAGATTGTGATACAAGGACACTCCGCTGATTGAGACGCTGCCGGAAACCGGCTTCAAATAGCCATTTAGCATCATCATCAGGGTGGTTTTACCGCAACCTGAAGGCCCGATCAAGCCGATAAATTGACCCGGCTTCAAACACAGGTTGATGTCTTCAACGATTGTTTTTCCGGGTACGCTGAAACGGATGTTTCTGGCTGTCAGGTTGAGTGTTGCATCCCAATCCTGCTTTTGCCCTTGGAAGATGCTGATCAAATCCAGCGGAACACCGCCCACCACTACATCATCCTGGGCTGTGATCATACTCTGGGAAACCTTGCGACCATTAACGTAGGTGCCATTTGATGAATTCAAATCTTTTATTTGCCAACCAGATACAGACTTGGATAGCTGCGCGTGTTGGCGGGAAACACGAATGTTCTTGATTACGATATCGTTTGTTGTATCACGACCAATATTGAGGATTTGTTTGTATCCCAGAGCCTCTGGCTGTGGCGATGGGCGATTGGATGTCCACATGGAAGAATAAAGTTTATAGCTGGTTCCCAGCATCACTATGTCTTGTGGTGTGATAAGTTGCCTGGTTATTCTCGTGCCATTTACGAAGGTTCCGTTTAAGGAGTTTAGGTCTTCCAGTGTGGCGTTTCTGGCCTCATCTATCAGTATTCTGCAATGATGTTTGGAGATAAAAGAATTGTCTATTACAAGGTCATTTTCGGCTGCACGTCCAATAGTTATAATGCGGGAGCTCGTGAGTTCCACCTTGGTTCCGCACAGGGTGCAAAACCTACTGTCTGAAGATATGGGGTTTAGACAATTTCTGCAGTTCATGTCTTTTGTTTAAGCTATAATCGAACCTAATCCCCAAGATGTTAATCTTGATGGTGCCTTCGATCGTAACGCTGCTCATGTTTGGAGACAACAATGATAAGCCTTGGAAGCTTGAAGGTTTAATGGGGATTTGAGCTGTGGATAAACTTGGGATAAGATGGGGTTTTGTCTCTTTGATTTCCATCAGTTTGACGCCATCAGATCTGTAGATATTGAGATGAAAAGACTGCACCTTGAAAGGGATAAGGGAGTCATTTTTGATTATTAACGAGCTTGTGCCTATTTTTAGTGGGAACACTAAAGCCAATGGGTTCTCTATTTTAACGCTTCTTTCTATCTTGAATAATTGCCGGATATTCCAATGGATAAAATAGGAAATCCCAAGTATAATCAAGGAAATAACCAATAAGCAGATCAAAAATTTGTTTATTGGTTTGGATGTGCTGGCAAAAGGGTGCTGGCTGTTTGTTTTCATAAGAGGTTAAACAAATCCTTGGGGTTTCCGGAGTTGAAGATACACCTCCAACCTTCATTTTCTTTGGCAAAAACCAATCTGCCAGGCAGATTGGTGGTTTTGGGCAAGAGGGGATGTGGCTTGTTGAGGTCAAAAGTAAATTCAACAGTATATTGATCACGGCTTTCACTGTATCCCTCGCTTTGGATATTGATCTTTTTTACCTTGTATTCTTGCCCCAATATTTGGGTCACATTCGATTTGAGGATATCAAATTGTTCTTTTTTTAATCTGGAAATCTTATCTATGCACCCAGCCAATAACAGCAACAATGCGAGAATTAGTATGCAGTTTCTTTTCATCATTCATTCTCTGTTGTGGGTTCTGTTATGGTGGGTTCTTTTTGGGGTGATTCTGTGGAAGGTTTTTCTATGGTGCTTTTCACTTTCTGCTTTGCATTGTCTGATTGCTGCACCTTTTTTTCTGCTTTCTCTTTTTCATCACCCATCATCTTTTGATCTTCTGTGATCTGCGTTTTCTGCTTTATTGTTTGCTCTTTTTCAGAGGTAGTGCTGGTTTTCTTTTCTATTTTTATGTGTAAAGAATCAGCCTCAGTTTTCTTTCTCATGCTTTGCATATTATTTATACTGTGGAAAATAAAAAAACCAGTTAGAAACAGTGCGATAGCTGAGAGAGCAATCAGTATATAGTTTAAATAATTTGATTGACTGATTAAACTGGGCTTATCTCCGATATTACTGCGCACAACCTGTGCAGTAATATTGTCTTCACCACCCCTCTGATTCGCTTGATCTACCAAGTTTTGACATGCGGATTGAGGGTCATCATCCAAATAATCCGAGAGCTCTTTTTCTTTGAAATACTCATGAAGGCCATCGCTGCAAAGAAGGAAGGTATCACCTTTCATCAGCGTGAAAGGTCCTTGGATATCCGGCATAAAGTCTTCAGTTCCCAGTGCCTTGGTGATGATGTTGCGCTTGGGATGTTGGGCAGCTTGTTCAGGCGTTAAAATCCCACTATCTACCAAGCCTTGCACCCAGGAATGATCTTTGGTTAGCTGACGGAAGACGGATCTTCGTTTTAGGTATATTCTGCTATCACCAGTATGGGCTATCCACCAGGTATCTTCATGGATTAATAAGGCAACGGCAGTGGTTCCCATTCCATGGGTTTCCGGATGCTCCGCTGCATAAGCCAAGATATTTTGTTGGGCAACAATAAAAGCAGCTTCCAGCTCAAACTGTGAATCGTGATTTGTCTTCAGCTTTTCAAAGTGACTTTGAAAGGCATTAACGGCGATTCTAGATGCTATTGATCCACCTTTATGCCCTCCCATGCCATCACACACCACGATAAGTTTGCCGAATACTCCATTAAAACTGCCAAAAAAATCTTGGTTTTCATCTCTCACCCTTCCCACATCAGAGAGATTCCCAATCTGGAAATCTGGTGTTTGTTTCTTTTTTGCCATCAAAGCTCCTTATACTAAGCTGATTCTGCCTTCCGAAGAACCAACCATAAAAGTGCAGTTTCCACTGAAACGATAAATTGTGATCTTGTTACCGTTGATATAAGTTCCGTTTAATGACCCCATATCTTCGATGGTGAAAGAACCGGAACTGCAAGATATCCTTGCATGGTGAGAGGAAACAGTACTATCTGGGATCACAATATCATTATCTGCTGCACGCCCAATGGTGGCGCCATTTTTATTGATAGTCTTTGTTTGGCCAGCCAATACTCCATATTCAAAATCTATTTTGAGCTCATTGCAGCCTGCATTCAAGATCATGGTTTGCTCTCTATTAACTGCATCTACGGGCTTCTGATACCGTTGTTCTTCAGCTTTTTGTTTTTGCCTGTCAAGCTCTTCACCAAGGCGTTTGCTTTCCTCCGCTTTTTGTATTTCTGCTTCCTTGATTTCTGCTTGGCGTTCGGCTTCAATACGCTCTTTTTCCTTGCGGTTTTTCTTTTTAGAACTTGCAATCAGGAAAATGATGATAAGCACCAAAAGGGAAGCCCCTAAAATAATTAGAACGAGGCTTGTATCAAGGCTGCCGCCGGATTTTTCCCGAGGTTCTTCTATTGGGGCTGCTCCATGAGGAAGACCAATTTTGGCTGTATCCCTCTCTTCACCCATTTCTGTGTTTACCACTATTTTCAAATCATGTTCCTGACCATCTCCAGTCATTCCGTATACAGCATAATTGAGTATATAGATCTTGTTGATTTGGTTGTTTAGCTTACCAAAATACTTTTTCAGATCGCTGGCAGATGGTGCATAATAGTATGTACCCCCTGTTTGATTTGCCATGCGCTCAAGTGATTGTAAATATATTGCCTCCACTCTTGTAAAACCAACACCAAAAATGGGAGTGCTGTGTTCTTTGCTCAAAGCAATCACATCATCTTCAGTATAAGATTGGGTGGGGTTTTCGTCCTTACCATCCCCCAACAACACCATGATTTTTACGCCATCTGTTTTATAATTTACAAGGTGCTCCAAACCTTTGTGTGCGCCGTAATAAAAGGATGTGTAGTTTCCACGTGGTTCTATCTCAGAAACAATGCGCTTTAGCAGGTCCTTGTCAGACGAGAAGTCACAAAGCAGCTGATATCCATCTTCGTAAACGCTGATGGCAATTCTATCTGTTTTTCTGACCTCGTCGATAAAGGGAAGAATGGCGTTTTTCACTGCTTGGATGGGGCTCCCCTTCATAGAGCCGGAGATATCAATACAAAGCATGATATTAGCCCCGTGTCCACTTTTATCGTAGGTGCTTACATTCATGATTTTAGTGGTGGAAGAATCCAGCATGATCGAAATATTGTCTTCATCCAAATCTTCAACAGGTTCATCTGCAGCATCCAATACCTGAAAAGCGCTTATCACATTGTGGGGGAAATTTTCTGTGTCTGTTTTTATGTGTTTTACGGATATGGAGGCATAAGATAGCATGCAAAGGCACACAAACGATAATGTAATCAAGAAACGTTTCATCATAACCTCCGTCAGATTATTATCAGTTTAAGATCTATGGCCCCCACAGTGATGATGTCTCCATTGAATAGCTCAATGGTGTCTTCTGCCATTTCTCCATTCACAAAAGTGCCGTTGACAGAGAGTTCGTCTTTTAATAGGAATCTTCCCGCTCGATAGAGGAGGGTGGCATGAGATTCAGAAACACCTTGTTGATTGATCATTACTTCATTATTTGAGCCACGGCCAATCTTGTGCTTACCAACTGTGAGCCTGAAGTCATTACCGGCAGGATCTAAATCAAATGTAACCAACCATCCCACCAGTTTGCGTTTCCCGGGTGCTGGAGCGCTACTGGGGCCGGGTGTGAAGATCATGGTCTTATCAGAGTTATGGCTTTGACCCATATTTTGGGGATTCAATCGGGGTTTGCTTGGACTAATCATAGTTTTATCCGATGCCGAATGCCCCGAATCAATTAAGGTTTCCTGGCTTCCCATAGTATTTGGTGATGGACAATAGGGACATTCGTTTAATGAGGCATCATAATTATGCCCACTTTTACAGGTTTTATGAGACTTGAGAGGGCTGCCACAATTTTTGCAATACGCGGCAGAACTGTTGTTGTCATGTTTACAAACTTGGCATTTCATTATTTTTGGCTCCTTAGCTCTAAGTAATCGTTATATAGCTTCCTTACAAATTGTTATCCCAACCCCCCTGAAATGGCAGAGAATATTACAATAATGATAGATGCCCAGATAGATACCCAGACCCAAGTTTTAGTTGTTTTAGAGAATTTTTGGGCAGAGGCATAATCTCCCATTTTGATGGCATTTGTGGTCTTGTTACTATTTGCAATGGCTACAATGCCAAAAGGAAGGCAGCAAAACAACGTAACCAATATGGATTGTGTTAAATAGGTTTTAATGTTGTCAGGCTGAGGTAAGTTAACTGGCTGATGGTTTGGGGTCTGCGTTTGTCTTTGTATCTGGGGTGTATATTGTGGGCTCGGTTTTATGGGGTTTTTGTTTTCCAGATCGTGAATCACATCGTGAGCACTGGAATATCTGCTTTCCCTATCTTTGATCAACATTTTGGAAAGGATGGTTACGATATATTCTGGAATGCTTGGATAATATTTCCTGGGGTCTGGTATATTGGTATTTACAATTTGCTCAATGATATAAAAATCACTCTCGGTATCCACGTTGTAAGGTAGTCTCCCGCTCAACATCTCAAAGAAAGTAACACCAGCACTATATATGTCGCTTCTTCCATCCAGATCGCTCACGGCACGAACTTGTTCAGGACTCATATAAAATATTGTACCAACAGCTTGGCCGGTACTGGTGAGCCCTCTTTCTCCCATAATCTTTGAGATGCCAAAATCGAGAATTTTAACATGATCGTTTGACCCAAGTATGATGTTTGAAGGCTTGATGTCGCGATGTATGATTTGCATGGAATGGGCGTAATCCAAGGCGTCCAGAAGCTGTTTGACTATAAAGACGCTCCTTTGCGTGGGAATTGGTCCCATTTCCTTGATCATGGCACTTAAAGTCTTCCCCTCAGCAAATTCCATGACCATATAATATGAGTCGTCATGCTGAAAGAAACTGTAAAGATCGACGATATTGGTATGCTTGAGCTGGGCATGAAGCTGGGCTTCACGCTTGAATCTTTGAATGAAACCTTCTTCATAAACCAAGGAATGTGATAGTTTCTTGATTGCAACTCGTCGATTTAAGTGCACGTCTTCACCCAAATATACCTCGCCCATACCGCCTTTCCCAAGAAGGCTTAAGATTTTAAAGTTTTGAAGTTCATCACCGATACTAAGCATAAGTTCTCCATATATTATAGAATTGTGATTATATTACGGACAATCGTAAAGCCGATCAATAGAAATAGAAACGTACTGGTTAAAATTTTATAAATCCTGATATTGGGCCTTAGCTCACGACCCATAAATAACCCCATTGAAAAACTGATCAATAAAACTGGAAGCATAAATATAGTAACAAAATTGTATCCCAAAGCCGATTTGATATCCCCATGTATAAGATGATAAAGCGCACGCATAGACCCACATCCAGGGCACTTGATTCCCATTAAAGAGTATACTGGACAGCGGTAAACTGGAGCCCAAGATTCTGGGTTTGAAAAACTTAAGATGGTTAAGCATGCCAATATGAGGGAAATACTGATAAAAGAAATAATACGGTATGAGTTGTGGATCTTGATTAGTATCACTTGTACCCATTTCATTGACATGGGTGTTGTGCGTTCTGCCGTTTGTAAGGATGTGTTATCATGTGAAGAAGGCATTACACTTTCTTTCCGCTTCCTCTTTTGTATAAAGACATACTGTAAAGACTTATACATTTTTCCGTATCATAACCTCGACCTTATTGAGTGGTGCCTTTGACGTTGAATATCTATAGTCCAACAGGCATTTCATCATCAAAAGCACGACAAACCTCATATAGTTTAAGAGGTGATTTGTGTCAAGTTAAAAAGTGCAGGGATCAAGATTTCGTACTCAGGTTATAATATTCCTTCCCATTAACCACCCTTGTCTCTCCTTTGCCTCGACAAGGGTGAGACAAGGGTGGTACAAGGGAGGCTAATAGGCGAGGTTTGTATCTTATACGTAACGATAAAGTTTTACATGGTCTTCATTTTAACTTGTATTCTTCAAGCGCGATGCCTTTGGAGTCTTTCCAATCCACGTACCCGCTTGATGATCTTCCGAGGACGAGATGGGAAGCAGGGGAGGGTGCATTGAATGACACATCTTGAGTAAGTATATATTTTGTATTTGATGGATCTAATACCAGTATTCCCGCTTCAATCATTCTTTTCTTGTTGGCAAGGTAATTTCCTGTAAAGGTAGATGTATGATTCACTACAACTTCGGAGCCTTTGTATAAGATGAATTCCTTTGTATTTCTATTGAATCGCCCGGATGCTTTTACTCCTCTGGCAGAGATGAAGGCTTCAACGTAGTCACCCTTTGCTGGCGTGATTCTCATCGAAGGAGATGGTTGTTCTGGATGTTTTGGGGTATGATCTGTAACGGCAGGAATGGATTTGTTCCATAGCCTCTGGATTAGCTCGATATCCATCTCGGTGCCATCATTTTGTTTTAATAGACGCTGGGCAATAAGATGCATTTCCATTCCTGTGGCTTTGGCAATATCAATGGCTTGATATTTAACCTTCTGTACCAGCTCGATATTTCCCAGCTCTTCAAACATCTGTTCCGCTTTATCTTGTGCCTTTTTTCGGAAGTTATCCCTGTGCAAGATATCATTGAAGAAAGTAACCAAGGTATCAATATCATCCTTTTCAAGATTCAACTGTGCAAACAGGGTATCTTTGAAGTAACCACCAATTGCCGGCACATAGAAACGCCAGATGATCCCATCTGTGAGTATTCCAATTGCTATCCGGTGATGGCCTGTATAGGCATGCAACTGGTCTTCACATTCCTTGAGGAAGGGCATCAGCTTGCCGGGGGATTTGATCTCCATGAATACTTCGGCAGCCTTGGAATTCTTGTCTGAAAGAAACAAAGCAACATCTACTCTTCCACTTGAATCCTTGGGCAGTATCTGTGTGGGAACTTTTTGTACCTTATACTCGGTGTGGAATTCGGCAGGGTTCCAGATATTCCATCCCAGCTTTTTACATATTCTTCCAACTAATGAAAAGCGAACGTGCTGTTCATCCAAGAAAACTCTATCAGCCAGCAGAGACCTGATATTTTTTATTATTTCTTTCATTTGTTACTCTCACTTTCTTTGCGTGTCACTTACGATAGCCTCAAAATCACAGTTTTTGTCAACAACAATTTCTGTATCAGTGTTATAAACTTTTGCTCTTCAGTAGGGTACGCTTAGCCCGTGCTGCCTTGACCGATGAGTTCAATGTTCCTGAATTCAAGAATAAATTGATCTCTTGTTCATTAAGACTGTTGTACGTATATGTGAACAAAAAAGAGGGCTGTAAAAGGGTGTTTTGTTCCAAATTTGACCCCAATGCCCGTTTTTATTCGACACTCTCCACGTTGACCTGACAGACTATACCTTGGTATGAAGCTGCTTGTATTGATCAACTGTCTTAGAAGGCTGATAGGCAGAAAGGGTTCGGCATGTTCCATTTGCCCATCAGCGGCATTTTTATCTTGACAAAATCCCACAGCGTTAAAATAGTGGCTTCGAAAGGTGGCGAGATAGCTCAGCCGGTAGAGCAGAGGCCTGAAAAGCCTTGTGTCCCCAGTTCGATTCTGGGTTTCGCCACCATTTTTTTATGCCTGCAATTTAAGTGGATTTTCGGTGCCAATCAATCTTGTGAATATATGCCCTTGATAGCTTTGATCAGCTTTTCTGCTCTCTGCTCAACGCTAAATTCCCCTTGCATCCATTGTGATATTTCGTGTGGATTATGTTTCAGATTTTGCGCTTTACTGATGGCTCGGCTGAAGCTGCCCACGTCTCTTTGCGCAAAAACTACCCCATATTCACCGATGAGTGTGGGAATCCCTGCCACATTCGATCCTATTGGCATGCATCCCATCACCATTGCCTCCATCAGCGCATTAGGCATACCCTCGGAGATGGAAGGCTGGAGGTAAAAGCGGGTGTTGCCTAACATTTGCAATACCTTGCGATGTGAGAGCCTATCATACAGAATGAGGTTGGTGTTTTCATCCAGACTGTGCTCCTGCCTGAATCTATCATGAAACTCTTTTTTGAGCCCAACAATATGAATCGCATATTGGGGATTCTGTTTGGCAAAGGCTGCGATGAGGTCAAACCCCTTGTTATAACTATCATTATAGCGGGGCGTGCCACCCACACAGAGGAAATCGATCTTACGCTCCTGCTGCAGTGAGAGGGCATCCGGTGCCGCGATGGTGATTGCATTATGGATCACAATTGCTGGTGTTTTCAGGGAAGGGATCAGGTTGAATATGCCCTCTGTATGCCCCTCTGGATTATAGTATGTATTTGAAGACTGCAATAGGGAGGCGTGGTTGGCAATGATCAGATTTGTGCGCTTGAGGGCATAGCGTACCATGGCGGAGCGCAACTTGCTGCAATAAGCACCATAATTGAATTCCGGATAGCATACGGCATCGAAGCCGCCTATGAAAACAACACTCTTAAAACCCCTGAGGCGTGCCGCCAAGACTGCCACCGCCGCATGATAATCTGCAAACCACACTGCCACGAGGGTGGGGGAAGGACTGGCTAAGATCTTCAAAAAAAGCTTGCATAAAGACCAGAGATAATGGAGCCTGCCGCTGCTCTGTCTGAGGTTGATGGATTTCAGAGGGAAGTGGCTTTGCAGGATGGACGAATCCACTTTGGTAAAGGGACTGTCATTGGGCTTTACAAAAAATATATGTGGCTTCATATTTCTTGCAGTACTCCGTCAAATACAGACGCCAGTTTTGCGCTCAATTCCCGGCGTTCAAAGGTCTTGATATACTCCCAATCTGGGTTGATGGATAGCTCTTTATTCTGCCACAATTGGTAGATTTGCAGGAGTGTCTCTTCGATCTGGGTAATGTCTTCCTGGCTGGCTACAAAACCACTGCCGGCTCTTTGCAGGATTTCCGCAGATACGCCTTCAGGGTGGATTATCCCCAAGATGGGCTTGCCTGCGCGCAGGTATTCAAATAGTTTGCCGGGCATTTCCGCATCACTTTTGGCACCGGGTCCGGAGAAAAGTAGCAGCAAATCAGCCTGTCTGATCACATCAATTGTCTGGTCGTGAGGCAGGTAAGGGTGCAGCCTCACGATGCTGCGGATAGTGTGGTTTTGCTCGAATCCTTTAAAAACAAAAGAGCTGAAATTGCGCCCATAAATATGGATGCGCAGGAGGCGAGGGTCAATCTTGCCCCTGTCTATCAGATTCAGGATTGCCTGCCAGATAATGCCGGGATGCCTGCGCCCAAACAGTACCCCCGGATGCACGATTTGCAGCTTGCCCTTGTCTTTTTCCCGTTGCGGAGGCTGCCCCTCAAAGTCAGACTCATCATACCCGTTTGTAATCACGGTAAATTTATCCTGTGCAAGATGGGGATAGAGGCTCAGGAAATCCCTTTTATATGCTTTATTCACCACCACCACGTGGCTTGCCTCCTCCAAAGCTGCTTTTTCCAGCTTGCGCTCATATTTGGTAAAACTGGCAGGGGGAGGGTTGTCCAAGCGGCTTTGTCCCAAGCTCCAATCATCGCGAAAACTGGCTACATACGGAATGCCATATCTATCCTTGATCCACTTTCCCAGCTGCATTATGGAAAAAGGAGGACCGGAGATAAAGACGAGATCAATCTTGTGTCTCTTTAGAATGTGCGGGATTTGCAGCTTGGCAAAGGGCAGCCACAGGATTTCCGCATCCGGCCTGAACACATGAAACATCAGCCAGGTAACCACCTTGGGCAAACGCAAGCCCCAAAACACCTTATATAGCCAGTGGGCATCCAGGGTGAAGGTGCGATAGATTGCCTGCCCGGTGGGCATATCATCCAGCAGACTCCTATCTTTGGGATGCTTCACCAAAGCTGGACGCGGTGTCAGCACCACACTTTCCCATCCGGAAAGAGGCAGATACTTGGAAAACTTCGTGCCACGCTGTACGCCAGAACCACCCAGAGGAGGATAGTAATAGACGATGTATAATACCTTTTTCATACCTTGCTCCCTTTGCGCACAAAGAGGGTGAAC
Organism: Candidatus Cloacimonadota bacterium; assembly: GCA_012519465.1. Taxonomy (GTDB): domain Bacteria; phylum Cloacimonadota; class Cloacimonadia; order Cloacimonadales; family Cloacimonadaceae; genus UBA3900. The sequence goes on along the minus strand of JAAYQD010000203.1, from coordinate 611 downwards.
ATCCAGTAGGGGCGCTGCCTCATGGTGAGGAGGTTGATGCCATTAACTGCTTTGGTAAGTAGGTTTTGCCGGGTCTGGAACTCTGCAGAGCCGCAGGAGGTGCACCTGTAAGCCTCATCAGGCGTGAACCACTGTCCCAAGATCCTTTGCCTAAAATTCAAGAGCAGAGGGTTATAATCCCGCTGTGACCTACCAAACACCAGATAGCGTTTGAGGTAAAATTCCGGCTCCAATAGCTCCTCCATTCGTTGCTGAGTAAAAGACTGCAAATGCCCATAAGGATGCTGTTGCGTCTTGCAATTGGCACACAGAACCAGCAGGCGTTGCAGCTGCTCCCGATGGGGAACGCTGATGAGGATATATCTCTTTGCACAGCGCTTAAACTCTGCAATAGCAGTCTTTAGATCGTTATCAGAGAGATGCTCCAACACTTCATTGGAGTTTACCAGATCAAAGCTGGCATCAGGATAGGGAATGGAGGTGACGGATGCCACCTGGTGTGGGCATTGCAGGTATTCCAGGGCGGTTTCTGAGATATCAATGGCAGTGACAGGAAAATCCTTGCACAACAGATGGGTGACGATTCCAGAGCCACAGCCGGCATCGAGGAT
>JAAYQD010000202.1 GCA_012519465.1 Candidatus Cloacimonadota bacterium | reverse complement strand
CCTGAAGGTAAACAACCTCCCTGTGAATAACCCAGATGAATTTGAACTGACCATGGATGGGCAGATTGACGCCATGGTAAAAAGCGAGAAAAGCACCATTACCCTCTATGTGAAGGATAGGAACAATAGATTCCAGTTTGTGCCTGTACGCTTTGAGACACAGGATTAGGGGCGCTGCGACTAATCCAGGTATCAGGTTCCAGGTTTCAGGTTACTGTTCCCTGTTCCCTGTTCCCCTGGGCGCTCCGCGCCCATTAGCCTCCCTTGTACCACCCTTGTCTCACCCTTGTCTGGGCAAAGGAGAGACAAGGGTGGTTAACAGGCAAGAAGTGCAGACACGTATGGCATTCTAACACCTAAAACCTAACACCTACCACCTGCGCAAGCCACGTTTGCGCTAAAATCTCTTGACAATAAAGCGACCTCGTGCGTTTTGACTTAACTTGAGAGGTTATATTATATATGTGTTTACGAAACAAGAATATAGACAAGAACATAAAGCTATCATGGCATAAGGCGTTTGCATATCTGCAGATGCCTTTTTTTGTGTTCAGGAGGCCTTAAATGCGGGTGAATGAGCTTATTAAAGCTGCATTGGCAGAAGACTTGGGCGCAGGCGATGTCACCAATCTGTATCTGGATTTGGGTGCTTTGCTGGGGCGTGCCTTCATGGTTGCCAAAGCCAAGGGCGTGTTGGCAGGCGTGGAGATAGCCAGGCAGGTGTTCCAGGCGGTTGATGAGGATCTGAAGGTCACCATTTACCGCAAAGATGGGGATGTGGTGGCTCCCAAGGATGAGATTATGAGGATAGAGGGCAAAGCCTCTAACATCCTGATGGGAGAGCGCGTGGCATTAAACTTTTTGCAGAGGATGAGCGGCATCGCCACCCTCACCCATGCCATGAGCCAAGCCCTGAAGGGCACTAATACCAAGCTTTTGGATACCCGCAAGACCACACCGCTACTGCGCCATCTGGAAAAATATGCCGTGCGCGTGGGAGGCGGATACAATCACCGTTTTGGACTTTTCGACATGGTGATGCTGAAAGAAAATCACATCCGTGCCGCAGGAGGCATTACCGCCGCTGTCCAGCGCATCAAAGCCCACAACACCACTTATAAGGTGGAAGTGGAAGTGACCAATATGCAGGAACTGGACGAAGCAGTGGCGGCAGGAGTAGACCGCGTGATGCTGGATAATATGGGGCTCAATTCCATCCGCGCCGCCGTCAAAAAACATGGCGACAAAGTGGAACTGGAAATCTCCGGTGGAGTCACCCCCAAAAACATCGCCAAATACGCCAGCACCGGCGTTCATTATATTTCCAGCGGTGCCATCACCCATTCATATCAATCGCTGGATATCAGCCTTTTATTTGAGGAGTAAAATTTATGATCTTAGACCAACTTAAGACCCTGGTGGAAATGCAAAAACTGGATAATAAAATCGGTGGCTACAGGATTCTGCAGGAAGAACTGCCCAAACAGCTTTCCGATATCATCGAACGTGAAGTTCAAGCCACGGCTGATCTCTTGGCTGTGGAAACCGAGCGCGCAGAACTGAATAAAAAACAGCGCGACCTGGAAGGCGATATCAAAGAATTTGTGGAAAAAGAGAAGAAGTATTCCGGCCAACTGGCTGATATCAAGACATATAAGGAATACAAGGCCATCAACAGCGAGATTGCCTATGTGAAAGAAAAAATCAGCGAGCTGGAATCCCAGCAATTGGAACTGATGGATCAGGAAGGCGAGATCAAAGAGCGCATCGCCATCGCCCGCAAGGAATTGGATGATGCGGAAGCCGCCAAGCGCGAGCGCGAAGGTGAATTGCGCAAGAAAATCGAAAGCCTGGATGAGGAAATAGAGAAAACCCGTGCCCAGCGCAATTCCATAGCCGCCAGCCTGCCCACGCAAATCATCAAACAATATGGCAACATGATCAGGCTCAAAAACAATATGGCGGTTGCCACCAGCAAAGACGGCTCTTGCAGTGCCTGTGGCGTGGTCTTAAGACCTCAAATCCGCATCGAACTCCAGCTTTTCAAGCGTATCATCCCCTGCGAGAATTGCGGACGCATCCTCGTGGATTCCAGCATCGACGATGTTATCAAAGCAAATTCTGCCGCCTCTGAAGATAGCTGATAGCATCCACCCCGTTTTTACAAAGTCTTTTGTGCCAATGTTTCCCCGTTGGCAAATCGCTGCTGTGAGTACCGCCACATGAAAACCGTTGTCTTTGCCGCCCTCAATAGCTCCTGGTATCAAAGCAACCCCGTCTTTTACTATCTGCGCCAGATGATCTGTGATTTGGATTATGAGGTGAAGATGTTGGCTTTGAACGTCAACGACCTCCCCATGGATACCCTCAATACCCTCCATGAGAGCGGGGCGGACGTGCTCTGTTTTTCTGCTTATATCTGGAATAGGGTCTATTTGCAGGCGCTGTTGCCGGATTTGCGTGCCCTCTTGCCCAATACCCTCATCGTGGTGGGCGGTCCGGAGGCTGCGGGGCTAAAGCCTTTTGCAGATTTCTGTATCGAAGGGGCTGGAGAGGCTGTCTTTCGCACTTTAGCAGAATCCGGATTTCGGGATTTACCTCTGTCCATCCCCCCTCTGCACCTAAGAGATCTCCCCTTTTTGTATGATGCCAGGGATGCCTCTGAACTGAGCGGCAAGCTGGTGTATTATGAGAGCTCGCGGGGCTGTCCTTTCCGCTGTGCCTATTGCCTGTCTGCGCGTGATGAGAGGAATGAATTGCGCTTTGATATCCAGGATACCGCTTCCTTGCAGCAACTCTCCGAAGAGCTGGATGCCTTGGAAGCGCTTGCACCGCGCAGTGTTAAATTCATAGATCGCAGCTTCAATTTTCATCCGCCTTTTGCGCGTGAATTGTGGAAAATCCTGCTGGCTAAGGAGCGCAGTTGTGAGTTTCATTTCGAGATTTATCCCCAGCTGCTTTCTGAGGAGGATATTCAGATTCTGGAGGCGGCTCCGGCGGATCTG
>JAAYQD010000201.1 GCA_012519465.1 Candidatus Cloacimonadota bacterium | reverse complement strand
CATGGCTTTTTGGAAAGTGAGCTGCAGCGTGCCAAACAAAAACAAATCCGCTCTCTGGAACGCTCCGTAGCCCAAAAAGCCACCCGCAGTTCAGACAGCTATACCATGGAGATCATCCAAATGCTCTCTCATGGTGATATCCTGATGAGCCCGGAAGATGAGGAAGCCATCGCCAAGAAGCTTTTGGAAGAGATCACCCTGGCAGATATCAATGCCGTGGGAGCCCAGCTCTTTACAGATCACAACCGCTTCATCGCCCTGGTGGGCCCTGAATCCGACAAAGATAATATGCCCAACGAAGAAGAGCTGTTGGCAGTATTCGATACAGTGAAGGAATTGGCATTGGAACCATATAGCGACACGGTGAGCGATCAGCCCTTCATCAGCGAAAAGCTGAGGCCTGTTACTATCAAAAAGGTGGAGGAAAACGAGCGTGCCGGCATTGTGAGCTGGACCCTTGCCAATGGCGTGAGGGTGCATTTGAAGCACACCAATTTCAAGGAAGATGAGGTGGTCTTGAGTGCGTGGAGTCCCGGTGGATATTCCTATTGTGACGAAGCCAGCCTGCCCTCTGCCAGATTGCTGCCCGCCTACATAGCGGATTCCGGCTTTGGAGAGTTTGATTCCATTGCCCTATCCAAAGCCACCGCCGGCAAGGTGGCAAATGCCAGAATCACCCTGGGCTTGAATAGCGAAGGCTTTGGCGCCTCCTGCTCGCCCCAGGATATGGAACTGATGTTTCAGCTCATCCACCAATATGGCACCAATCCCCGCTTTGATGAAACCAATTTCCAATCTTTCCTGCAGCGTCAAGCCAGCATGTTGGAACACAACCGCAAAGACCCGCAAAATTACTTTATGGAGCTCATGTTTGCCACACCCTATCAAAACCATCCCTATAAAAGGCTTTTGGAACTGGAAGATATCCAGAAGGCAGATATCGAGGTGATGAAGGAAATCTTTGCAGAACGCTTTGCGGATTTCTCTGATTTCCAGTTTGTGATAGTGGGCAATTTTGATGAAAGCAAGATAAAAAACTATGTGCGCACCTATCTGGGCAACCTGCCTGCCACCTATCGGGAAGAACCGTATCGGGACGTGGGTGTGCGCACCCTGGAGGAAGCCAGCATCAACCAGTTTGAACTGGGCATCGGTGAGCGCTGCTTTGCCAGCCTCATCAGCATCAATTCCTTCGATTTTGATATCGCCAGCCAAAGCAAAGTGAATGTGTTGGAGCAAATCTACTTTGAAAAATTGCGCGAAAACGTGAGGGAAAACCTCAGCGGTGCCTATGTGGTGCAGCCCATCATGGTGCCAGAAAAATATCCCGAGCCGCATCTGATCACATATTCATTTTTGATGTGCGATCCGGCGCGGGTGGATGAGCTTTTGGATGCCACCCTGGCTACCGTTGATAGCCTCCGGATGGGCTTGTTTGATGATAAATATGTGCAAAACGCCAAAATCACCCTGCTGAAGAAGCATGAAGAACAAATACAATCCAACTACTTTTGGCAAAACAGCATAATCAAAAGCATCCAGAACGGTGAAGCGATAGATTATGTGTTGGATTATCCCCAATACTTCCAGGCGATTACCAAGGAAGACGTGATCACAACAGCCTTGAGGCATCTGCACTTTGACGATAATATCTACAGACTAATTATGTTACCCCAAAAAGAGGAATAAATGCAAACTGACGTAGTACAATACTTTCTGGAGCTGGTGGCCATCGATAGCGAATCCAAAAACGAACGTGCCATGGCGGATAAGATCAAGGCAGATCTGACAGCTATGGGCGCACAGGTGAACGAAGACGAAGCATATCACCAGACGGGAGGCAATGCCGGCAATATCTATGCCTGGATAGAGGGAGACGAAAGCCTGGAGCCCCTGCTGTTTTGTGCCCATCTGGATACCGTGAAACCCGGCAATGGCGTGAAGGCTACCATCACAGACGGACGCATCCACACAGACGGCACCACCGTGTTGGGTGGAGACGATAAATCCGGCGTGGCAGAGATCATGATCGGCGTGAAACGCATCCTGGATAGTGGCATCCGGCATGCCCCCATCGAGCTGCTCTTTACCGTATCTGAAGAGATCGGGCTTTTGGGCGCCAAGCTCTTTGATAAGAGCCGTTTGCGCTCCTCCATTGGCTATGCCTTCGATACCCATCAGGTGGGAGAATTGGTGTATGGAGCCCCGGCACAAAATTCCATCCTGATCACCATTAAAGGCGTGGAATCCCATGCCGGAGTGGAACCGGAGAAGGGCGTCAATGCCATCCGCGTGGCGGCAGAAGCCATCGCCTCCATGCCCAATGGCAGGATAGATATAGAAACCACCTGCAATATGGGCATCATCGAAGGCGGGGTCGCCACCAATATCGTTCCCAATAGAGTCACCATCCACGGTGAGGCGCGCAGCCAT
>JAAYQD010000200.1 GCA_012519465.1 Candidatus Cloacimonadota bacterium | reverse complement strand
GCACTTCGCTGCGTTTGGCTTGGATGCTAAATTTTTGGTGGGGGCGGATGCCTCCTTTGGGCGTCATGAAGGGCGGATTGGCAAGGATCACGTTGGCATATTCGTTCCAGCGCTGGGTGCTGGTGAGGGTATCATATTCATAGATTTGGGGTGTATTAAAACCGTGCAGATACATATTTACCAGGGAGAGGCGCACCATCTCAAAGGCGATATCATAGCCCTTGATATTGTTGTGCAGATATGCGCGCTGGTCTGGGGTAAGCAGGTCTCCGGTGTATTTCTTTCCATTTTGGCTGATCAGCTCATCCAGCGGAGTGCCGTGGTTATCGAAGGTGTGGGGGTCGCTGTCTGGATCATAATTTGAGCTGTTTGTTTTGATGATATGTTTGTAGGCGGAGATCAGGAATCCGGCGGTGCCACAAGCGGGATCCAGGATGCTATCCTCTTTTTGGGGATCGATGAGCTCCACCATAAAATCGATGATATGGCGTGGTGTGCGGAATTGCCCGGCATCTCCCTGTGAGCCCAATACGGCTAAGAGATATTCAAAGGCATCGCCCAGTTTTTCGCTGTGTTCATAGGTAAATTCATCTATTGTTTTCAGGAATAGCCTCAGGGTTTCGGGGTCACGGTAGGGCAGGAAAGCATTTTTGAAGATATCCCTGAAGAGGGTGGGGATGGAGGCATTGGCGGGAATCCTGGCAAGGGCATCCTGATAGAGATTCACCCTGCCTTCGCCGCTCAATTTGGGATCAAAGAGGCGGTTCCATGCATATTGGGCAAAATCTCCGGTGAAGTATTTGGGATTGCCTCCCAGTTCTATGGATTCGTTATCCATATCATACATAAATTTATAGATGAGGGCGATGGTGATTTGTTCTACCTGGGTGCTGGGTACGGGCACTTTGCCCACCAGGATATCCCGGGCATCATCAATCTTTTTTTTGGTGGCGGTATCAAGCAAAAGGGGGCTCCTACATAAATTTGTTCAAGACAACGTAATCTTTGATATATTCAGGTATGGCAGTGCGCCAGTTTTCGTTGATTGCTCTAAAATCTGCCATGCTGAAGCGGGGATAGGTGTGCAGCTCGGCATAGTTTTTGTTTTCTATGATCTGGCGCAGGTGCCCGTCTGTGATATAAGCCATGAAATAGTATTTTAGAGCGGGAATATCATCCTCGGAAACAGGTTTGGAAATGGAGATAAACTTGTCAAATTCACTGTTTAGCAGTTCGTTTTTATTTTTGAAGCCGGGGATGAAGCCAAAAGCCTTTTCCACCACTTCGCGCAGGCTGAGGCGGCGGTCAAGCTGGATTGATTGGCGCAGTTTTTCCAGGGTAAAATAATCCTCAGGCTTGTCGATGTGGTTTTCATTGATATAATCCAATACAAAATCCCACTTTCCGTCCTCTATACCCTGTTTCACGATGGGGTCGTTCTTTATTTTTTCTTCAAACTTGTGGAAGAACATGCGGTCTATCTTCATACCCTCTATGCCCACCTCGATGCGCTGCACTTGGGCAAGGGGATCGGGGGTAAAGATAACCGCCGCATCTTTGGGCTGGGCTGGCGGCAGTGGATCGGCATCGGGCTGAGGCTCTGAAGCGGCTGGCAGGGCAAGGATTTGGTCGTAATCGTATTCCTCTTCAAAGTATTCACAATTGGCAAAGAAATCGAAGAGCAGGAAGTGGGTTTTTATCTTATCCTGATGCTGGTCTTTGAGGGCATCATCTATAAATTGCTGATAAAAATCATGGCGGCGGGTGCCCCTGCCCTTGATCTGGATAAAATCCGTGGGTGAAAAGATGGGGCGCATGAGGGCGATATTGAGGATATCAGTGCAATCGTAGCCGGTGGTCATCATGCCCACGGTTACGCAGACCCTGGTTTTGGAAGTGCGGTAATCCGGGATAAAATTGCCCCTGCCGGAAAGGTTGTTGTTTGAGAAATTAATAGACATCTGTTGGGCATCGGGGATGATGGAGGTGACCTGCATGGCAAAATCAGATTTGTATTTGCCGGGGAACATCTTGTCTGCCAACACGTTCAGGATTTGGGTGATTTTGGTGGCGTGCCTTTGGCTAACGGCAAAGACTATGGATTTGCCAATTTCGCCACTGATGGGATCGCGGGCGGCATTCTCCAAAAAGGCGCGGCACAGGGTGATATTGGTGTTTTGGGAAAAGAAGCGCTTTTCAAAATCACGTTCTTTATAATAGGCTGTGGATTCCTCGGCAGTTTCGGCTTTATCTATGTAGGCATATCCCTCATCGGATAAAAGCTGGGTGGTTACACGGGTACGGGCATCTATCACGATGGGGCTGATGAGGAAGCCATCTTCTACACCATCCAGCATGGAATAGCGGAAGGTGGGCACGCCGCTTTTGCAGCCAAAGGCTTCATAGGTATCCAAAAGCAGCCTGCGCTCGTATTCGCGGGGGCTGTTTTCATCAGGGGCGGCATTTTTGAGATAATCCTTGGGGGTGGCGGTAAGCCCCAGCTTGTAGCCCACAAAGTATTCAAAGACGGCTCTGGCATTGCCGCCGATGGAGCGGTGGGCTTCGTCTGAGATTACCAGATCAAAATCTGTGGGGCTAAATTTTGTGCGGTATTTATCTCCGGAGAGCAGGGATTGCACGGTGGTAATCACGATGTCTGCCCGCCTCCAATCTTCCCTGTTTTCTTTGTAGATAAGGGAAGTGTAGTCGTTTGAGAGATACCTCACCATGCTGCGCTGTGCCTGATCTTCCAATTCCAGCCTATCCACCAGAAAGAGCACGCGATGGGCGTTTCCTGTTTTTAAAAATAGCTTCATCACCGCTGCGGAAATAAGCGTTTTGCCCGTGCCCGTTGCCATCTCAAAGAGGAAGCGGTTGTTGCCATTACGCACTGAATTTTGGATGGATTCAACGGCTTTTACCTGATAGGGTCTGAGGATGGGAAGGTTGTGTTTCTTGAGGTATTCGGCTTGGGTGTCTGGATTTTGAAAGTCTGGATCTTGGGCATATTCGGGTTTTTTGGTGACGGCAATATAGCCTTTGGTGATCACCTCGTTCAGCAATGCTTTGGGATCAGGCATATATTTATTATAGCTCTCTATAGACTCCGGAGTGGGAAAATTGGTGATGATTTCGGGATTGCCAAACTGTGTATCCCAAAAATAGTGGAGGTTTCCATTTGAGAGCAGGATAAAGCGGCAGTTTTGGGATTTGGCATAGGTTCGGGCTTGTTCTTTGCCCACCAGGGGATTGTGTTTTTCGCTCTTTGCTTCCAACACGATGATGGGGTGGGAACGCTGGTCCAAAAGCAGAAAATCGATGAAACCCCGTGATTGCTTTTCAAAATCCTCACCATAATCATTTATCATCTCTTGGGTGATCTTGGTGTTGTTTTCAAGCACCACGTTGGCAGGCTTGCCGTCTTCCTCAAAGAACCTCCAGCCGGCTTCTCTGAGGAGGTCGTTAATCTTTATACGCGCTTGTGCTTCTGTGCTCATCGATATTCCCTCGGTCATGATAGATATGATTCTTGGCATCTATCTATCACTTTCATAAGTTTTTACAATAAATAAACAATCTCGAATTCTGTCAATCCCAAAAACGGGAAGCCTGCCAGCGGCAGGCTTAGAGACCAGTGGACAGGGGGCTCGCTATGCGAGCTTAGAGGTTAGAGACCAGAGGCCAGGGCGCAAGCGGAGCTTGCGCAGGGGCCAGTAGACAGTGAACAGTGGACAGGGGCTTCGCTATTGCCAAGTCTGTTTTGAATTGGTGAAATCCTGGTAATAAGTGGTAAACCAAACAGCGGTGGAACCCCGCTATCCTGATACTTGGGACAGTTAATTGACACTCCTTCCCCGTTAACCACCTTTGTCTCTCCTTTGCCTCGACAAGGGTGAGACAAGGGTGAGACAAGGGTGGCTAATAGGCAAGGACAAAAAAAACGGTATCCTACGCCACTCTATTGATGCCAAAAAAGTCATACTTTTCAATACTTTAGATTCAGCTCTATAAACTTGGTGCCGATCTGGTACTCATGTTCTTTGATAAAAGGTAGCGCAGAAAGCAACCTTTCATAAGTATCCAACTGGTCTTGCTCTTTGGTAAAGCCCGTCTTATAATCCACAATCCAAGCTTCGCGAGCTTTTGTATCCAGCATGATGCGGTCTGGGCGTCTTTCTTTGCCATCATCAAAAAGAGGCATTTCACAGAACACCTTATCCCAACGGGATGCAAAAATATCGCTATGGCTGCCGAGGGCAAGGCGCAATTTGCCCAGATAGCCGTCTATCTCTGCCACAGCCATCAAAGAGCTGTATCTATTGATGGTTTGCAGGCGGGCAAAATTGTGCTCGTGGTTTTGATTGTAAATGATGAAGCTGAGATAATCGTGACAGAGGCTGCCGATGAGATTGCTGGATTTATCCAGCCAGAGGGATTTGTGGTTTATATGCTCATAATCTTCATCCATAATAGCAGTTGGGGCTGGCAAGGGAGCAAAATTGAGGGCGGCGGCAAGGTCTTGGATGGTATAGGCATCAATTGGGGATGCCGGTTCTTCTGCTTTGTCATCCTGTTTGGATGGTTCTTTTTGAGGCGGACCCGTGATCACATAGTCTTCATCCAAGTGGTCAAACCGGTCTATGCAAGCAGCGCACAGCAAGGTGGGCAAGGGGTTGTTGCCTTTCTTTTGGTCTTCCAGATACTTTTCCCACCCGTCTTTGCCCTGATAGGCAAACAGTATGTGCAGCTTGGTTTTGGCACGGGTAAAAGCCACATAGAGGCTATTCATCTCTTCCAGCATTTCCCGGCGTTTATTCTGTAGATACAGATCGTTATAATCCGAGTGTTGCAATAGCGATCCGTGATGCAAGCTGTATGCCATATCTGAGAGGGAGGAAAAGTCTTGATCGGCAAAGTCCGTAAACAGGCTTACTTCTCCGATACTTCTGCCCCTGCCTCCGCTGAGGTCGTAAAAGACGAATACGCGGTCAAATTGTAAGCCTTTGGATTTGTGGATGGTCAAGAGCTCGATGTTGCCATCGCCTTCAACCGCCACCTGATTGATGGCGTCCTGACCTTCCAATTCCACCAGATAATCCAGGAATGCGGGGATGCTCTTATCCGCTGTGCCTGCATCCATCACGAAGGTGGCGGCAAGATCCAGGAAGGCGTTGATATTCAAGTCGTCACGTTTGTTGATCTTGCTTCTATCCAGATATTGCTCCACCAATTGGTTGCAGATTTCATACACGTTACCCTGGATTTGCATGTTTTGCTGATAAAGCTCCTGCAAGAGGGACAGGGAGGCAAAATCCGGTCTTTCACCCTTGGCTTCTTTGATGGTATCCAACAGTGATTTCAGGTGCCGGGGCTTTAGCATCACATAATCGGAGCGCAGCCACGCCAGCCAATCCAGCCAATCTTCAAAAGCATGCCATCTGAGGAAAGCCAAGAGGGGCTGAACAAGGCGATGCTGGGGCAACTGGGCATTGGGTTGATAGATGCTGGGGATATCATATTCATCCATAATGGCTTGCAAGGCTTCCAGTTCGCTACTTTTACGGCAGAGGATGGCGATGGATTCATGGCTGCCTTTACAGGGCAGGATCTCTTGTTCCACCCACTGACGGCGCACATCGTCGAGGGATGTCTTTGCGCCAATCACCTTCTGGTAACGTTTGCAATGCAAGCGGATATATGTTTGGTGATCGATTTTATCTTTGGCGCTCTCCACTTTTTCATAAATCCAATTCATCTTGTTATTATGCAGGTAATCTTGCAGCCTTGCATCTGTGAAGATTCCGTTGATGAATCTCATCATTGTGGGTGACGAGCGGTAGGTTTTGTCCAGTTTGTCTTTTTGTATGTTTTGTATGGAGGGCAGGAGGTCGTCCAGTTTCAGCAGCAGGTCGCGCTCTCCACCGCGCCAGCCAAAGATGGAT
>JAAYQD010000199.1 GCA_012519465.1 Candidatus Cloacimonadota bacterium | reverse complement strand
TGCATACACCCGTCTATTCCGCCGTGTGGATAAACGGCAAGAGGTCTTATGCCTTGGCACGCTCCGGAAATGCCATCCAGCCGCCCGACCGTCCCTGCCGCATCCTCGATTTTGAATTTACCCGGCTGCCGCAGCAAGACGAGCCCAACCCCGTGATTGGCTACCGTTGCCACGTCTCCAAGGGCACCTATATCCGCAGCCTCAGCCAATGGCTTGCAATGCAGCTCAATACCGAAGGCTACACCCAAAGCTTACAGCGCACCGCCATTGGGGATTTGGAGCTCTCCTCCGCGGTCTCTCTCGATCAACTTACGCCGGACAACTGGAAAGATCATATCTTCCCTGCCCGCCAGATATTCACCTCCTATCCCTGGCAGGAAATCAGCACCGCCAGCCTGTACTTGATGTATGAAGGGCAAAGCCTTCCCTCAGAGGGGGAAGACGCCCCCATCCTGATGGTATACAGCCCTCATCGGGAGCTGGCGGCAGTAGCCAGACGCAGCCAAGGCAGGCTTTACCCCATAGTGAATCTAAAATGAAACATATCATCACCATCGGCAATTTTGACGGCCTGCACTTGGGACACCGCAAGCTGCTGGATAGCGTCACCTCTCTGGCGCACGCTCATGGCCTCCCCTCCGCCGTCATCACCTTCAGCATCCACCCGGCATTCCTTTTGGGCAAAAACGCCAATTTTCAGATACTTATCCCTCCTGTACACAAAGAAGAGCGACTGCGGGAGCTGGGCATAGACAGGGTGCAAAGCCTTGCCTTTACCAAGGAACTCTCCCAAACCAGCGCCCACGACTTCCTGGTGCACTACCTCATCCCCACTTTCAATCCCCACACCATCGTGATGGGCTATGACAGCCATTTTGGACACGGCCGCGAAGGGAATCTGGAGTTTTTAAAGCGGCATGCCGGCAACCATGAATACCGCTGCCAGTATGTGCCACCGTATTCTGATGAGGAAGGCACAGTGAGCAGCAGCAGGATTCGCAACCTCTTGTCGCAAGGTGATATCACCTTGGCAAACCGGCTTTTGGGAGCGCCTTACCGTCTGTATGGCAAGGTGGTTTCCGGCCATGGATTGGGCAGGAAGCTGGGCTTTCCCACCGCCAATCTGCAGCTTGAGGATGCCCAACAGCTTGTTCCCGCTCATGGAGTGTATCTTTCCCGTGCCTGCTTTGATGACACTTGGTTTTTTGGCTTGACAAATATAGGCAGCAGCCCCACTGTGAAATCCACCCCAGAAACGGTGGTGGAGACTTATATGCTGGATTTTGATCAAAACATCTACGATGCTCCCCTTCAGGTGGAGCTTTTACAGCGCTTACGGGAGGAGATATCCTTTCCCAATCGGGAAGCACTGATAGCCGCCATGCATGCCGATGAGGCGCGTGCCCGGGATTTGATAAGGGATCTATCATGAAGAGGATGCTTGTTCTAATAGTGGCAATCATTGTCGCAGCCCATCTGGGCGCTATCCATTATCTGCCAGGCAGCGGACAAAGGATCGAGCCCTCCCGGCGGGATTTCCATCTTAAATACCACAGCGGAAGCGATGATCTGCATTTTTATGGCAGCAACAGCTGGGCGGTCTGTTTTGATTTTGCCAATTACTATCACCCCAATCACATCAACCTCAGCTTCACCATCAATTCCCTCGTATTATGGTTTCCCCAGGTGGGGGATTCCGTGCAGGTGCGCTTGATGACGGATGTGGAGGGCACCCCCGGATTGCCCCAATTGGCAAGCTTTGGCGCCTTTACAGATGCAAATCTGCTCCAGATTCAACTGCAGGAACCCATCACCAGCGAAAAGCTCTGGATGTTAGTGGATTATCCCACCAATTTCTCCTCCAAGTTTGTTTCGGCATCCAACGGAGGCGGCACCCACAGCTATTTCCTCAATACCACCATGACCACCCCCTATTATCAAAGCTTTGCCAATGCCGGCTTCAATGCGGAGCTGCTGTTTGGCGTGACGGGCTACTTTGAGGATCTGAACCTCTTCCAGCTCACCCAGCTGGATCTGGATGGCGTTATGATGCCCGGAGCTGAGGTATTTCCCCGCTTTCGCATCTACAACCACAGCAATACCACTCTGCAAGACGTGAGGCTCAATCTCACACTATCGGCACAATCTGCCAGCCACAATATCAACCGCAATATCAGCCTTCCAGAGCCCATACCGCCCCACAGCGAGTTTGTATGGAATTCCAGCCATCCGGATTACCACAGCCAGGGCATCACCCTGCCGGAAGTGCCGCTGCAGATGCGTATGCGCGGGGTGTGTTATCACGGAAATCAACCCAGCAATTCCCTGGATAAATACCTGTATATCTTTGCGGATGAACCTCCCATCTTTTTGGTGGAGAACTTCTTGCGCCAAAATAATGCCGCCACCATCCTGGATCTTGAAAACCAAATCTTAACAGATGAGATATATCGCAATATCCACAATCTCACATATTTCCCAGTCTTGGCGGATTCCCTGGCAAACCCCGGCTCCAGCGCCCATTTCAACTGGTATGGCTTTAGCAGCACTCCCCAGATTGCCTTGGGCGGAAAGCGGCGCATGCAAGGCCTCACTGGCGGCTTTACCAATCTTTTTAAGGCCAATTGCGATTCCCTGATTACGGATAGGGGCTTCATCTCCTATGCGGATGTGGATATCACATACGAAACAGACAATATCTCATTCAGGTTTGTCTATGCCAACGATTCCACCACGCTCCTCAGCGGGAGTGGCGCCTACAATCTTTCCACAAACAGCCGCTTTTTTGCCGGCCTTTTCAAGAAAGTGCAGCTAAATGGCAATACCTCATGGGTGTTTGAGCGCTGGGTAAAACATGCCATGGCATTGGCTGACCCCCTTAATAAGGATGATGAGATTACCATCCAGAGCCTAACCTCGTTGATTGGCATCGATCTTGATGCCGAATACCGCCTCTATTACTGGCTGCAGGAAAGAG
>JAAYQD010000198.1 GCA_012519465.1 Candidatus Cloacimonadota bacterium | reverse complement strand
CCGGCATTCACTCCCGCATCACAGGAGGCAGAGAAGCTGAGAACAGTAGAGCCGGATGCAGAGATGGCGGGGAAAGAGACGGTGGTGGGGTTGATATTAAGCCCCAGAAGACCGCTGAAGATGGTGGCGCTTCCAGCGGGGGATGCTGCGGCGCCTGTGTTTTTGAGGTTGATCCTGATGGTGAAGGTTTCACCGGGATCGATGCCGCCGTTGTTATTGCCGGTGGGATCGGAGATAGTGAGCTCGCCAAATTCCAGAGCGGGAGCCCTGAGCTCCAAGACAAACTCGTGTTCCCAGGTATTGCTGCCGGAGACCATGGTGATGGTGAATTGGGCGATGGTGCCATTCACCACGTTGTTGGCGATATTAAAGGCAAAGGCATTGTTGCGGGTGAGGTTAGCTCCGGCTGCCAGGGAGGTGATGGTTTCGCTGTTATCCGTGATGGTAATTCCGGCAGTGCTGGTGGTGAGGGTTGCTGTCACGTTGGAAGCGGTGGAGCTGCCTTCATTTTTGAAAGTGACGTTGAAGCGTCCGGCTTCATTGTATTCCGGCTGGTTGTTGTTGCTATCCGCATACACCACGTTTGTGACGCTCATATAGGGACCGGAGGCGGCAATCTGGTTGATTGTGCCCACATAGGTGACCCTATCAAAAGCGGTGGCGGTGATGGTGTAGGTGAGGATTCCACTGGGGGGATTACTGAGCATAATCGTGGCGGTGCCAGAGGAATTGGTGACAGCTCTGCCGTAAATGGTGTTGTTGTATGTGACAGCAACGAGGGCATTTGCCACGCCTGTATTCACGGATAGGGTGGTGCCACCGATCATGATGGTGGCAGGGTGGGTGACATTCATGGCGACGGGGGTTTTGGTGCGCATCAGCATGGAGGCATCACCAAAGATATGCCAGGTTTTGAACATATTCACGCCGTCGGAGCCGTAGTTATCCATCATGTTGCAGGAAGAGTTGTAATACAGGCCGCCCAAGGTGGTTTTGGAATTGGCAATGAGGAGATCTGTAAATTCATCCTGAGCGCGCATGGGAGAAGCCCATGATTGGTTGATGGTGGAGGCATACATTGCCACGGAGCCACCGTTGGCATTGCGTTGCCAGGCTTCAGCAAAACAGGTTTGGGATACGAAGTTGCCATTCACACAAGCCACGTCCATGATCACGGGGGCTTTGGTGCCGTTGGTGAGGTTGGTGGCATGGGTGTTGTTGAAATAGGTGGTGACCCAATAGGTGTCTGCACCGTGACCCACATAGTTGATCACAGCTCTGCCAGCATTGACGTTGGTGGTGACGGTGGAGGCGGAAGCGCCGGGATCGTACACTTGGTCAACTGAGGTATAGCCGTAATTAAGCAGTTTGTTGCGGATGACATTCATGTGTTGGATGTCTGATTCACCATTATCACCGCCGGAACCGCCTTCATCGGAGGCGATGCCCATGGCTCTTCTCAGCCAAGTGTCGGAAGTGGTGAAATCTCTTTCACTGGCTATCACTTTGTTGATTTGGGCAGTGACATCAGATGTGGATTGAGCAGAAAAGCGTCCGATAAAGATATCGGGGTAGTTGTCATTGCCAGCCACCAGGGAGAAGACGGGGTCTGCCCCTCCGCCTCCATGAGAGAGGGTGGGAATCTGGGGTGCATCGCCCACGATCTGGACAAAGGTGAGGCTATTGTCTGCGTTATATTTGTTTTGGATATAGGTTTGCAATTGAGCGGCGGTGGTGCCGATGGTGGACCACTCCACCAGCTCGGTATCGATGCCCTTTTGCTTTTTCCAATTCACGTAAGGGAGGATGGCATTCATAAAGCTGCTGTGGCAGACTACCAACAATTTGCCAAAGCTATCATCCACGGGGGTATAGCGGTAGTGGTTCCAGTTTACAAAGTGGTTTTCGTAAATGGTCATAAAACTGCGAGAGATGCTATCACGAGTGGTGGTGAGGGCATTGGTGAGATTGGTGCCATTGGCATAGACGCGGATTTTGAAGGAGGTGTAAATCCTGAGCGTCTGGGTGGAGGGTTGATAGGCAAAGGGGGTGGTATTGATGGTGATACCACGGAAATCCCTCATGATATAGGGATTTGAGAGAGAGGCGATATCTGTGGGATAAAAATCTTCGCTTTTGTAAATGGCATCAAAAGTGTAAGGCACGGTGGCGGGGTTGATATCGCGGGTAATGACGCCTTTGGAGGGGGCGATGGGGAGGATGATATCCTCGTATTGGACATCGTAGATTTCCAGGTGCATGGCGCTGGAACCCGGGATCACGATACTGCGGTTGAAAACAGGCAGCTGGGGGAATCCCTTGTCTTGGCTGTGCCCCTCTTTG
>JAAYQD010000197.1 GCA_012519465.1 Candidatus Cloacimonadota bacterium | reverse complement strand
GATCAAAGATATCTCCGTTGAGCACCATCAGGTCATAGCGTCCCACGCTGGAGGAGAGAAAATACAGAAAGAGGGCGGCGTTTTGGCGGTCAGCCTCGCTTTTGTGCTTGTATTTGAAGTGGACATCGGAGATTACGCAGATTCTCATGGCATCAGCGGGTCATCAGGTGATAGACGATATTCACGCCAAAGCGCAGGGCGGTTTCCCTCACCTCTGGCGGATTATTGTGGGTTCCGGGATCTGCCCAGCCATCGCTGATGTTGCTTTCATAGGTGTAAAGGCACAGCATGCGGCCGGTATCATCAAAGATGCCAAAGGCTTGGGGCGGTTGGTTGTCGTGTTCGTGAATCTTGGGCAGGCCATCAGAGAAATCGTAAAACGAGGTAAAGAGGGGATGCGAGGGACCAATCTCCGTGAGGCTGTATTCCGGGAAGATGCGCTTGATCTCCCTCCGGAAGGATTCATCCATCCCATAATCATCATCAGCATACAAAAAGCCGCCTCTTTGCATCCATTGCCTCAGGTTGTCCGCCTCCCTGTCGCTAAAACGGATATTCCCATGTCCGGTGAGATAGAGGAAGGGATACTCGAACAGCTTGATATCGGATGCCTTCACCACGGCCTGATCGATGGGGAAATTGGTGCCTAAGGATTGGTTTAGAAAGCGGGCAAGATTGGGCAAGACCTCGGGATCGTTGTACCAATCCCCTCCACCATCATACTGCAGGCGTGCCAGGCCTGTGCGGCTGATATCTCCCGTCACTGCCGCCAAAGAGCCGAAGAGAAAGAGCAGCAAGAGTATGATTAGTTTAGTATTTTGAGGTCTATGCATATAATTTCGTTTTGCACCACGGCATAAAAGCAGGATTGGAAGCTATCATAGGCGGAGAGATATTGCAGATCATCCTTGAAGGTGATTTCGCTAAACGCCTCTCCGGTATTGATATCCAGGGCAATGATGCCGCGGCTGTTGGGGATGATGAGCAGGCTGCCATCCAGGCGGGGATCGTTGCCATTGGTAATCTCGATGGGTTTGAGGGAGTGATACTGCGGTGCATGCCCCTGCAAAGATAGCTGCCAATTGGTCTCACCCTTATGATTGAGGTTCAAGAGCTGGTTGTTTTCCAGATTTATCATCAGGCCGCCACTGCTGCAGGTGATGCCCTGCACCTTGCTCTCCATATCTTTGCTCCACAGCCGGTTGCGCTCTTTTTTGTTGAAGGCTAATACCTTGTTATCTGTGGCAAGGTAGATGTTTTCCAGGTCAAAGCCGGGGGCAGCGGTCACCTGAAAGGGAAGGTCTGTATTCCAGGCAAATTTGAGCTCCACCTTGCGGGCGGGGCTTTTGAGGGCTTGCTCCAGCATCCCCCTCATCCGCTGGTTTTCAATATTCAGATAACTGGGGATCTCCTGCAGGGGGATGGGCTTTGTTTTGCTTTGAAACAGCATCCTTGCCCTTTGCCACGCCACCTCAAAGAAGCGTCCTCCAAAACTGACGTAGATGACAGCCAGGATGGTGCATAAAAAGAGGATGCCGGTGGCGATATGCAGGCTGGAAAACTTGCGCCGCTTGGTACGCTGCTGGCTGGGTTCATGCCTCAAAAGCAGCCACAGGGCTCCCGGACGGGTTGCCAAGGAATCCAACAGTGCATTCACGCTGCCGGGATCAAAGTCATTGCCAAAAAGATCACGCGCCATCTGCCCGGGCAATACCAACAGGAATTGATTTTCCGGGATCACCACCTTCTGGGGTCTCACCCTGATTTCCTGGGCAGACATCCCCAAGAGGTTCATCTGTTCCAGGGTTTGCAGGTGGGAGTTTTCCCAGTTCCTACCCACGGGAGCATATTTCTTCTTATCGCCCAACACACAAAAGAGACGTCCAAACTGGACAAAATAGATTTCGTTATCATACATCAAGCCCAAAAACAGCGAGATGCCCTGCTCCTTGAGTTCACTGCGCCTCAGGCTGGCATGCAAACGCCAGTGATAATCCGCAAAGAAATTCTTCAACCACTTTTCCGCTTCGATCTTGCTGATATTCATGACGTCTGAATTCATGATCTCCAGCTTGATCTCTGCTTGAATCTCTTCCAAAATATGATGCTCTTCAGGATGCCAAACCGCAAGGAACCATCCATAGCGACCGTCTCGCTCCACCTGGTATTCCAGGACTGCAGAGGGCGGGGATTGCATCTTGCTGCTGAGGGTTATCATATCAACTCCACCATTTAATTTGAGAACGCCAAAAGACGCGGAACAAAGTGGGCAAATCCATCAGCATATTGGTGTAGGCAGCATTTGCCAGGGGACACCAGCATTCTCGCCTGTGGATGGAACGGCGCTCCAATTCGGCTTCCGCAGAATACCAGATCTTACGAAAGTTATAGTTGCTTTGCCTCAGGTTGCCCATATTTGTGGCTTTCACACAGCAGGGCCAGAGGTCTCCATCCGGGGATATCTGGACGGATGCCACTGCGCTATAACACGGCAAAACCTGCTTTTTATCGCGCATGATGCGTTTTACCAGATTGTAATATTCTATTCTGAAAGCCATCGTTATCTTGTTCATACCCTTAAACTTGCTGCGTTTGATGCGATGGATCAGAAAGTCTGCCGCACTCTTATAATTCACCAAAGAGGGAGTGATATCCGCTCCGATGGTATCCAGCTCCACCCTTTCCTCTGCAATCTCTGTGATATAGCTATCCGGCTCCAGGCGCATCAGCTCTGTGGCGATGGAGGCAAAGCTCTCCACATTCAGCTTGCTGATCACCGTGTGGATGCCCACGCTCAGATTGGGCAGCTTCAATGCTTTCAGGCGGTTGAAGGTGGCAATCGCCTTTTTATAATTGCCCGGCACGCGCCTGATTTCATCGTGTTGCTCTTCCACTCCATCGATGGAGACATTGATGATGATTTGCGCTTTGGGGCATGCCTTGGCGATGGCGGCAGTCTTCTCCACAATGGCTTTGGTGAGGATGCCATTGGTGGGGATATTGATGATGCGAGGGCGTGAAATCTTGTAGATGCTGGTAACCACCTCATCCAGATCCTGCCTCAAAAAGGGCTCTCCACCACTGAAGGTGATCCAATAGGGAGCCCTGCCCACGCTCTTAAATATCTTGCGGTATTCATCCGGAGTAAGGTTGCGCGCCTTCTTTTTCCACACATTACAGGTGGCACAGCGTGAATTGCAGGTGTACAAAAGGCTCACGGTATAATTGATGGGCAGCATCTTGGGAAAGCCCAAGCGCTTCATAAACCAATAACCCAACATCCGCCACATCAACCAAATCATCTTAACGCTCCCCCAAATCCTTGGTGCTGCGGGCAATATCCCAGGCAAAGGGATTGCGCCCCTTCACCCGATAATCCCACGCGCCCAACATTCTGCAATAGATTTCCAGCCCCATCACAGCCATCATCTTGGGGATTTGCAAGGGGAATTGGGTGGCTTCATCCACCAAGATCCAAAATAGGGTGCCGCTATCCTGGGAAACCACCTTGTAATCCTGCTTTTCCTTCAGCCAGAGATGACCGTTTTGGATGCGGCGACGCTGTTTGATAAAGTCTTTCAGGTTATTGGGACCCTTGTTGTAAATAAGCGCTGTGGGGATATATCTCAGCTTCAATCCTTCCTCACGCACCAGTGCTTCGATGCTGGCCTCATCCACGGCGGAATCTGCCGGAATCTCATCCATCACCTTGCGAAAGGCTATCATCTCGCCCAGTTTGGGGCTCAACATCGCCATCCGGTGATGCAAACGCCACAGCAGGTGCACGGCATAGCCCATAAAGCTTTCTTTCTCATTCACGGGCATGGGGCGTCCGCCAGTGGCGCCGATGGATTGATCTTTGAAAGCAGAAACCAGCTGCTCGATGGTGGTGGCGGCAGGTATCACGTCTCCGCTGATCACCACCAAGAGCTCCTGGGTGGCAGCAGCGATAAAGAGATTGATGGCGGCGGATTTACCCTCCCGGCGTTCCTGCGTAATCAGTTTCACCCGGGGGTCTTCCTCTATATACTTGCTCACGATTTCATCTGTGCCATCAGTGCTGGCGCTGGATACTACGATGATTTCGTGGATGGTCACGTCCTTCAGCTTTTGCCGGCTCAGGGATTCCAATAGCAAGCGGATATTGGCGGCTTCATTGTGGGCAAACACACCAATGGAACACACCAAAGGCTGTTGCGGTGTGGGGTTTTGCGTCTTTGTCATCTTATCTCCCTTGGTCTTGGGTATCTTTCAGTTCTTTAGACACGGCATCCAAGATACCATTCAGAAATTTGCCGGCTCCTTCGCTGGAATACTTTTTGGAGATTTCAATGGCTTCATTGATCACCACCGCAGGGGGTGTATCCGTAAACATCAGCTCATACACGGCAATCTGCAACATACTGCGTTCCAGCGGTGCCAGGCTTTCCATGCTCCAATTGGCACTATGTTTGGTGATTTGATCCGCAATATCATCCAGGTTGATGATGGTATTTTTGATCAATTCCTCGGCAAAGGCGCTCAGGGGAGAGCTATAATCTATCCTCTCCGAGGTCAATAGCTGATGGAAGACTTCCGGATACTGTTTGAGCAGCGAATACTCCACAAACTCGTCACTGGTCTCGGCAAAGCCAAGCGCATAAAGAGTTTGCATAGCCAGTTCACGCCCCTTACGCCTTAGCCCCATTCTCCATTTCCTTCAGCAAATCAACCATTTCCAGAGCAGATGCAGCCGCGTCAAAGCCTTTATTGCCAGCCTTGGTGCCTGCACGCTCGATGGCTTGCTCCAATGTGTCTGTGGTGAGGATGCCAAATATAACCGGTTTACCCAGCTTCAGACCCACGTTGGCGATGCCTTTGCTCACCTCTGCGCTCACATAATCAAAGTGAGGGGTGGAACCGCGGATCACGGCTCCCAAACAAATCACGGCATCAGCATTCTTGTCTTCCGCCGCCTTTTGGGCTATCAGGGGAATCTCAAAAGCACCCGGCACCCAAATCACCTTGATGTCTTCTTCGCGCACCTCATGGCGTTTCAAACAATCCAAAGCTCCTTCCAGCAATTTGCCGCTGATAAATTCATTGAAGCGGCTTACCACAATGCTGAACCGATAAGCTTTGGAGACCAGCTTACCTTCTATTATTTTCATCGTATCACTCCTTAATTCAAGGCTTTTTTACTAAAAGAGTCAAGATATTGCAAGCCCAAAATCAATCAAGGAAAATCTTTATAATCACTATTGGAATGCAGATTCAGGGCTGCTTTTTAGACTGGAATCCCCTTTCATATCACTTGCCTGATCTCAAGCCAAAACCTTAAACAAAAAAACGTGGGAGACACCGGGTGGTGCTCCCACGCTTCGGAGGGCATTCTATGTAGGGTCTGTAGGCTAATGTCAGAGAAATAAAGTGGGGCGATTCTGTCAAGAACTAAATTGGTAGCCCTTATATTTTACTGCTCAAAGCAGGCTTATTCTGCTGATGATTATAAAGATATGTCTTGCAGCTTGCTGCCATCAAAAAAGGGCTGCCAACCGGCAACCCTTTTTAAGAAGTCTATTTCTTTTTATGACGATTTTTACGGAGGCGTTTTTTACGCTTGTGGGTGGCGATTTTGTGTCTTTTACGTTTCTTTCCGCAGGGCATATTAGCCTCTACCTTTATTCGGGTACCTTAATGTCGATCACAGCGTTCTTGAATTCACGTGAAAACTTGAATGTGGGAACGGTGCGAGCCGGCACTGGAACCTTCTCGTCGGTTTTGGGATTGCGTCCCATGCGGGGTTTGCGGGTTTTGAGCTTGAAAGTGCCAAAGCCGCGAATTTCAATATGATTTCCTTTGGTCATGCTGTCTTTCACAGACTGCAGGAATGCATCCACCACCACCGCCACGTCTTTGCGGAGAATGCCTGTGTTTTCCGAGATGATTTTCACCAAATCAGCCTTAGTCATTATGAGTACTCCTTAGATATATTATTTCTTTTGATTATAGACTTGTTTGTTTTTATTTCAAACAATGCATTCAAAGATATGGGCTTAGCTTTTATGTCAATAGAAAAAATGGAACATCTGGAAATTGCCATCCCCATTACCATGCAATTTACAACCCTATCTATCTGCCATACATGTATATACGTGGATATACAGACTTTATGCTCCCGCGTCTTTATCTCCCCTTGCCAAAACGGCTAATCCAAACCATCAAACGGCTTTACACACCCAAATTGATGCTTCCCCACCCTCCTTACATGGCAACACACCTCAGATTCTGCTTGACAATATAAGGCATTTCAATTTTTGCCAATTGTAATGATTATTATAATGAAAGGAGCATTGAGCTAATGAAATATGTTTCTATTGCCCCAGACGGAAAGGAATACAAAATCCCCACAGAACAAGACAACGCTGCAGAACGAGCCCTTTTGGATCAGATCACAGAAGAGCAGCGCAAGATGGGACGCAAAATCGTGGCTGTTCAAGGCCTCGGCTTTGTGGGTTGTGTGATGGCAAGCGTGGTAGCTGATGCCACCGATGAAAATGGCAATCCATATTATTATGTTCACGGCCACCAGCGTGCCTCCAAGCGTTCCTATTGGAAAGTTCCCGTAATCAACAGCGGCATCCCGCCCGTGGCATCATCAGACCCGGAGGTGCCCGCAATCTTCCATCGCACCGTGGTGGAGAAAAAGAATTTCCGCGCCACCAGCGAAGACTATGTGTATAGCCTGGTGGATATTGTGGTGGTGGATATCCAGCTTGATGCCACCAAACCTGCCTTTGGCCAAGCCGAGCTGGGCTATTGCGATCTCACCCAATTCCGCGAAGGTATCCGTACCCTGGGCCAACGCATCCAGCCCCACTGTATGGTATTGGTGGAAACCACCGTGCCTCCCGGAACCTGTGAAAAGGTGGTGAAACCCATTTTGGAAGAAGAATTCACCCGTCGCGGTATCGATATCAATGTCAATCCTCCCTTGATAGCACACTCCTACGAGCGCGTGATGCCCGGCAGCAAATACGTTGCCTCCATTCGCGATTTTTGGCGTGTGTTTTCCGGAGTGAATAAAAAGAGCATCGAGCTGTGCCATGAATTCCTCTCCAATTGCCTGAACGTAGAGGAATTCCCCCTCACCCAGCTGGATCATACAAACGCCTCAGAGCTGGCCAAAACCATGGAAAACTCCTACCGCGCTACCAATATCGCCCTCACTTTGGAATGGGCAAAATTTGCCGAAGAGATTGGCGTGGATATCTTCAAGGTGCGCGATGCCATCCGCATGCGTAAAGGCACCCATGACAACCTCTTGCGCCCCAGCCTGGGCGTGGGTGGATATTGCCTTACCAAAGACCCCGTCTTGGCAAATTGGTCTATGGGCGCCCTCTTTGATCTGGAAAATGCCCTGCATGTGGCCATCAACAGCGTAAATATCAACGACACCATGCCCCTGCACACCGTGGATATCATCAAACGTGAATTTGACTCCCTCAACAATGTCAAAATTGCCGTTTTGGGCGTGTCCTATCTGGAAAACGTGGGCGATACCCGCCACTCCCCTTCCAAAACCTTTGTGGAAGCCCTGCGCAAGGAATTTGCCATCGTGAAAACCCATGATCCCTATGTGGAAGCATGGCCGGAACTGGAAGAAGCCGTGGTGGAAGACGATATCACAAAGGTCTTACCGGAAGCCGACGTGGTGGTATTTGCTGTGGGACACACCCAGTATCTGAAGCTGGCCCCCGCCGATGTGATCAAGATGTGTGGCACCCAGCCGCTCATCGTGGATTGTTCAAACTTCCTGAGCGACGAAACCATCGCCGAATACAAAGCTTTGGGCTGCAAAGTGCGCGGACTGGGCAAAGGCCATATCGTGGATTAGTTATAATACATACTCATGTTGCAAAAGCCACGGTTGTAGTAGCCGTGGCTTTTGCTTTTCAGGGACCAGTGGACAGGAGGCTCGCAGCGCGAGCTTAGAGGTTAGAGGCCAGGGCGCCAGCCGGTGGCTGGCTTAGGTGTTAGTGGTTAGTTGTTAGGTTTTAGGGCTATTTTAAATTCGTGAAATCCTTGTAATTAGTGTAATTAGCGGTATACCAACCTGCGGCGGAACGCCGCAATCCTCCCCTTGTTCACTGTCCACCGTCCACAGGTCCCTGCGGCGCAACAGCGCCGTTAAATATCTCCAGTACTTCAGGTGACAGCCTCTGCGGCCTGCCGTCTCTGGCAAACACCGCATCCATTTCTGCCGTAAAGCATAAGATGCCCTGGCTGTCATAGATTTCCTGGTGCCAGTGTCCGCGCAGCCGATTGATGGAGGTAGCCCAGGTTTTCACAGTGATGATATCTTCCAATTGGATGGCTTTGATATAGTTTAGCTGGAATCCGGTGACGAATATCTGCAAATTCAGCTCTCGGAGGAGGCAGATGGAAAGATCCATTTCGATGAGGGCCTCGGAGCGGGCAGCCTCCAAAATCTGTAGATAATTGGCATTGTTGAGATGCCCATACACGTCGCATTCATAGCCGTATATACGCTTTTGGTATTCAAATATCATATCGCTGATCTCCTTGCATAGGCGGCATTTTGTGCTTGACCGATAGCGGCTGCCGTATTTTTATGCACTTTAATAAATAGTATTTGAATAGAGGAATAAAATGTCCCGTAAAAATGTCAAGCCCAAATATCGCAAACCCGTGGCTGCCGCCCCGCAGCCGGTTGCCAAAGAAATGGCATGGCAGCGGCATTTGCCCCTGATTATGGTGGCAGTGCTATTTTTGCTGTTGGCGCTGCTATATCACCCCATCGCCTTTGGCGGCAAGGCGCCCGTTGCATCTGATATCACCCAGTGGCAAGGTGCTGCCAAAAGCATCATTGACTATAATAAAGAGCATTCGGATAGAGCCCTTTGGACCCAAAGCATGTTTTCCGGAATGCCCTCCTATATGATTTCCTTTCCGAGCCGGATACCCTTTTTTGATACGGTTATCAACTTTGTGGGCAAGGTGATGAATTGGCGCATCCTGCTCCTCTTTTTGGGCGGATTGGGGATGTTTTTGCTGATGCGTTTTTGGAAGATGGATCCCTGGATCAGCCTGATAGCGGCTGTTGCCTTCGTATTTTCCTGCCATTGGGTGGCGCTCTTGGAAATTGGGCACAATACCAAATTCCGCGCCATCATGTTTATCCCGTGGATCTTGTGGGCGATGTTTTACCTGCGGGAAAAGCCGGGGCTCTTGGGCTTGGGGTTCTTGGCAAGCACGCTCATCGTGCAACTGCGGGAAAACCATCCCCAAATCAGCTATTATCTCTATTTATTTATAGGGATGTATTGGATTTGGCAGCTGGTGGAGAGCCTTATCCAGAAAGATCACAAGCGTTTTTGGCTGTTTACCCTGCTCTTGGCGCTGGCCTTTGGCATCACGGCGTTGGCGGTGATGAATCCCTATCTCAGCAATCTGGAATACAGTCATTATACGATGCGGGGAGGTCCCGGCGGCTTGGATACCGCCTATGCACAGGGCTGGAGCTTTCATCCCTGGGAGATCTTCAGCCTCATCATCCCCAATCTGTTTGGTGGCATCAATCAGACCTATTGGGGCTATATGCCTTTCACGCAGGTGTATAACTATTTTGGACTCTTGGTATTGGTATTGGGACTGGTGGCGCTCAGCACGCCCAAACACAGGCGTCTGGCTATCTTCTTGTGGATTACCTCCGTGCTATTCACGATCATGTCCTTCGGCAGCTTTGCACCCATAATCTCCGGATTGCTCTTGAAATATCTGCCTTATTTCAACAAATTCCGGGTGCCCTCGATGATATTAACGATGGTACAGATAAATGCCGTGCTATTGACAGGTTTGGGGCTGGATGCCTTGAAGGAAAAGGCGGAGGCTAAGGAAGCGGTATACACCAAAAGACTCTTTATCTGGTTTTGGGTGTTGGGCGGAATCTTTCTAATATGGCTCACCCTGGCAAAGGCGCTTTTGGGCGGCATGCCCTTCACCAATGCGGCAGAGATTGCACAATATCAGAATGCCGGCAGAAGCGTTCCTGCGGATCTGATTGCCACCCGCCTGGATATGATGTATAAAAGCGGAATTATCAGCCTGTTGATTGCCACCGTGGGCATGGGGCTGGCATATTTGAGACAGATTGGCAAGCTGAAGAATTTAGCTTTCAGCCTGCTCATCCTCGTTGCCGTTTTCCTGGATTTGTGGATATATACGGGCAAACATCTTGATAAATTAGAGACTGTGGAAGACTATCAAAGACTGTTTGATATTGAGGATTATCAGCAGGTGATGATAGATGACACCACCCCCCATCGGGTGTATCCCATTGGCAACCTGCCCAAAACTACCGGAGAATGGGCATATCATCACGATCTCATCAATGGCTATAGCGCGGCCAAATTGAAACGTTATGATGAATTTATCAAGCTTACTGAAGGAGAGACAGGCGAGTTTCAAAGATATCTAAATGGACTTTTTAATTCAGAAGAGGTAGCACGGGAGATTCCTATGCCCGTGCTCAATATGTTGAACACCAAATACTTTATTCTCCCCTTTGAAATACCATTTGACAGTCTGCTTACCAAAATCCAGCCCGTGTCTCACTCAGATGATCGAAAAGTGGTGGTGTATGAAAATCTGGGAGCGCTGCCCCGCGCCTGGTTTGTGGATGAAGTGCGCCATGTGACAGAGGCGGAGTCCATTCTGGGTCTGATGGCAGAGGAAAGCTTTGACCCACGCCGGGTGGCATATGTGGAAAGCCCCGTTGAAGGGATTGCCAAGCCGGAAACCACCGAAGTGAAGCAAACCAAAGCCGAGCTGCATGAGCTGGAGTATAGTGTGAGCACGGATGAGGATGCCTTCCTGGTGCTGAGCGAGGTGTATTATCCGGCGGGCTGGAGCGCCACTTTGGATGGCAAAGAACTGCCCATTTATCCCGTCAATTATGTGCTCCGCGGTCTCAAAATCCCCAAGGGAGAGCATCAGCTGAGGCTGGTATTTGCCCCCGCTTCCTATAAACGTGGCATCACTTTGAGCCTCATCGGCATCCTCCTGGCGTTGATAGCCTTGGTGGGTGGTTTGGTGCTCAAATATGTAAAGCGTCCTCAGCCAGAGCAGATAATAAGCTGAAGACAGCATTTTCTGTGTGCCTCTTTGGTGCAAACGGCTTAAATTGTTGATAGCGTCACAAAGATTTAGGTTGACGCGGATAAGGGGATAGAAAAATGTGGATAACACACACAGCTCGGAGCCAGAACCACTCCTGTAGCGGGTTGCGCAGCGCGCAAGCCCTCCTCAGGTTGGGCTGGATTTTGTTTTTCATTTTCACCGCCATAAATTCGTCTCTCTTGTTTGCCGCCAGGGCAGATTCCGATGAATATCAGGCGCTCAAGCGATATGACTTGCCTTCATCCGCAGTTGCATTCAATTTGCTGGATGAGGAGGATGGCTTTTATCGCTATGAGGGTGAACCTTTTTCCGGAATCGCTTTTGAGCATTATGCAAACGGTAACCTGCAACGTGTGATGTATCTGCATCAGGGCGTGCAGCATGGACCTATTTATATATGGTATCCCGATGCCAAGCCGCAGATGAGTGCCCACTATCGTCAAGGGCGGCTGCGGGGGAGGTTTTTGGGATGGTATGCCAATGGCAATGTATTATATGACATGATGATAGGTGCCAATGGCTATATCGGTGATTATATGGAAGATGATGCCCGCCTCTATGAGGAGGATTGGGGAGATTATGAACAGGAAGGAAACGACAATGAGTGACAAAGAAAAGCTCACAGTGACCAGCTTTGCCAAGATGAAACAGGAAGGCACCAAGATAGTGATGGTGACGGCTTATGACTACTCCATGGGGCGTGCCGTGAGCCAGACGGATGTGGATATCATCCTGGTGGGAGACAGCCTGGGAATGGTGGTATTGGGCTATGAAACCACCGTGCAGGTGACTATGGCAGATATGATCAGCCACACCGCCGCCACTCGCCGGGGAGCCCCCGATACCTTTATCATTGGCGATATGCCCTTTATGAGCTATCATGACGTTATCAGTGCCAAGCTGAACGCCGCCTCCCTCATCGTGGAAGGTGGTGCCAATGCCGTGAAGCTGGAGGGCGGCAGTCCTTCGCGCATCGAGGCAGTGAAAGCCATCGTGGATTGTGAGATTCCCGTGTGTGGGCATATTGGGCTTACTCCCCAGAG
>JAAYQD010000196.1 GCA_012519465.1 Candidatus Cloacimonadota bacterium | reverse complement strand
TCACAAGAAACGCCGCAAAGGCTATCGCGTGAAAAAGGGTTACCGTGAACAATTTACCAATATAAAAGTGACCGATATCCGGTCCTAAAGAAAGAGGTGAAACATGGCACATAAGAAAGGTGTTGGAAGCAGCAGAAACGGTCGTGATTCAAATCCCAAATATCGCGGCGTAAAGAAATACGGCAACGAAATGGTATTGGCTGGCAATATCATCGTGCGCCAAAAGGGCACCAAGTTTCATCCCGGCGCAAACGTTGGAATCGGCAGAGATTTTACCATATTCAGCCTGGTAGACGGCTTTGTGAAATTTGAAACCAAGGCTCTGGGACGCAAGTACGTCTCCGTGGAGCCCTTGCCCGAGACACAGTAACACAAAACCCTTCCTATTAAATGATAAAGAGCCCGCCATGTATGTGACGGGCTCTTTACTATTTGCCATGTAAAACCTTAGATGAGATAATACCAATACAGCAGGGGCGTTCCCAAGAGCAGGATGAGGATTTGGAGGGGCAATCCCATCCGCCAAAAATCCCAGATCCGGTAGCCTCCCAGGCTCATCACCAGGGTGTTTGCCATGTTGGATTTGGGGTTGAGGAAGCTGGCAGTGCTACCAAAAGCCAAAGCCATCAGATAGGGATCGATGATATGCGTACTATTTTGGGCAATGAGGATCACGATGGGGGAGAGGAGTACGCTGCTTACAATGGGGTTGATGAGGTTTGCCAAGAGCATGGCGGATGCCATCACCAAGCCCAGGATGAGCAACGGTGAGAGGTTCTGTACCCAAATCATAAACATGGTGGCAAGCTTGAGCGCTGTGCCGCTACTTTGCAGGGCATGGGCAATGGGGATCAGGGTAGCCATCAAAACAACCGCAGACCAATTTATGCTTTGATACAAATCCCGGGGGCTGATCACTCGGAAAAGAACCATCAACAGTGCCGCCAAGGAGAGGGCAATGGGGGTGGGAATCCAGCCCAGGGAGGCAGCCACAATGCTGAGGATAAACGTGAGCAGAGATGCCACCGTGCAGCGCAGGTCAGCCACCTGGAAGCCACGCTCCTGCAGAGGAAGGCAGCCCATGGCGGAGATCACCTCCGGCAATATCTGAGTGCGCCCTTGGATGAGCAGCACGTCTCCTGTGCGAAAGCGGCTTTTGCCCACCCTGCCGATGGTCTTGCGTCCGGCACGGGAGACGGCAAGCAGATTGATGCCATAGCGTGAGCGCAGGTTGATCTCTGCAGCAGACTTGCCCACCAATCCGGAATCTGGCAGAACCACCACCTCCTGCATGGAGATATTGCGCGCTCCCTGGGCGTCTTTATGAAACCTTCTGCCTCCAATCAGCTTGGCACGGGTGTAATCCATAAAGGTGCGCAGGTTTTCCGAATCAGCCTCGATGATCAGGATATCTTCTGGCATCAGCTCTTCATCTGGATCAATCACCTCCAAGAGCAGCTTTTTGCGCACCAAGCCAATCACGGTGACCTCATAGGCGGCGTTTTGCATAATCTTGCGCAAACTGGAGCCCGCCAATAGCGATTCCTTTAGCACCTTCACCTCAGTGATAAAATCCTCGATGGTAAGCTCGTCTTCCACATGTTTCTTTTTGTGGCGTCCCGGCAAAAGCAGCCATGCTGTGGCGGTGATAAACAGGACTCCTGCCAGGGCGAGGATTAGTCCCAAAGGAAAGAACTCCCATACGCCAAAGCTTTTGCCGATGGTATCTTGTCTAAAGAATGAGACGTAGATATTGGACGGGGAAGCCCAAAGGGTGGTGAAACCTCCCAAAATGGAGGCAAAGGCAAGCGGCATCAGCACCCGCGAGGGATGGATCCCTCTTTTACCGCTTAGCTGCACGGCAAAAGGCAAGACGATCACCAAGGCGATATGATATCCCAAAAATGAAGTGAGCACCACAGTATAAAATGATAGTAGCAGCACAAAGACAAGGGGATCATGCCCCAAAGCGGAAAGGAGGCGGGAGAGCATATCCAAAGCCCCACAATGATGCAAAGCATAGCCCAAAACCATCATCGCTGCCAGGGTGATTACCGCGGGATGGGAAAAGCCGCTGAAAACATCTGGAGCAGGGATGATGCCCAAGACAGCCAGGGCAAACAGCGCCGCTATCCCCACAATATCAGCACGCAATTTGCCCCAAAGCCATAGAATAACAGCAGCCCCCAATATGGGTAACAACATATTTTGCATCATCCGCTCACATCGATTATTGATTGTCCTATTTTATAAAATATGCATTATTGGGGGCTATGGCAAGCGATATTGCCTCATATTTAATATCAAATGCTCTGCACCATCATTTTGCCGTTTTGATAATCCAGCATAATAGGCCTGCCTGCCTGTAGCTTTCCACCCAAAAGCGCCATGGCAAGCTCATCCTCTATCTCTTTTTGGATCAAGCGCTTGAGCGGGCGGGCACCAAACTGGGGATCATAGCCGGCAGTGGCGATATAATCTCCCAAAGCTGGGGTCCATCTCAGTTCTATCCCTTTGCCGATGATGCGTGAAGCCAGAATGCGTAGCTGCAGCTCCACGATGGCGCGGATGTTTTCCTCTCCCAAACGGTGGAAAATGATGATATCATCCAAGCGATTGAGGAATTCAGGGCGGAAATAGCGTTTGAGCTCGTTCATCAGAGCGGGGCGCAGCTCGTCCAGATCATCATTTGGCGCATCATAAATCATTTGTGAAGCGATATTGGAGGTCATAATAACCACGCTGTGGCGAAAATCCACGGTGCGGCCTTTGCCATCGGTGAGCCTGCCATCATCCAATATTTGCAGGAGGATATTGAAGACATCCGGATGCGCTTTTTCTATCTCATCAAAGAGGATAACGCTGTAGGGACGCCGGCGCACGCCTTCGGTGAGGTAGCCGCCCTCGTCGTATCCCACATAACCGGGAGGGGCACCGATGAGACGGGCAACAGAGTGTTTTTCCATAAACTCACTCATATCCAGTCTGATAATCGCCTTCTCGTTATCAAATAGATAGGCGGCAAGGGTCTTTGCCAGCTCTGTTTTACCCACGCCGGTGGGACCCAAAAAGATGAAGGAGCCGATGGGGCGATCAGCATCTCCCAAGCCACTGCGGGAACGGCGGATGGCATTGGCAAGGGCGGTGATGCCTTCTTCCTGACCCACCACGCGTTGCGCCAGTATCTGCTCCAGCTCCAAGAGCTTTGCCATTTCGCTTTGCATCAGCTTGGATACCGGTATTTTGGTCCACTTGGAAACCACCTGTGCCACCAATTCCTCATCCACGGATTCACGAATCATGCGCTCGCTGCCGTCTGTTTCCTCTGCCTTTTTCGCCAATTCTGCCAATAGCTTTTCCTTTTCTGGAATGATGCTATAGCGCAATTCGGAGGTGGTCTCATAATCCCCGCTGCGCTCTGCCTGTTCTGCCTGGGAACGCAAGCGATCCAGCTCGGCACGGATGCCGCGTTCCTCTTCCACACGCTGCTTTT
>JAAYQD010000012.1 GCA_012519465.1 Candidatus Cloacimonadota bacterium | reverse complement strand
CAGCCATATTGCCTGCCTCACGACGTTCCTGCCAATGAATTCATGAACTTGGAGGGAGACAAGATTTCCACCAGTAAAAACTGGGCTATCTGGGTGAATGAATTTCTCCAAGACTTCCCTGCCGATTATCTGCGCTATTATCTGGCTGTGAATGCCCCGGAAAAGGGAGATAGCGACTTCTCCTTTGCAGATTTCCAGCTAAGAATAAATAGCGAACTGAATAACGTATTGGGCAACCTGGCAAATCGCGTGTTTGCCTTTGCCTCCAAGCATTTTGAGGGTGTGATCCCCGCTGTGGAATATGACGAGCATGCTTGCAGTGTGATCCAGGAAGCCTGGGACTTGATAAACCAGGCAAATGACGGCTATCGCGAGTATCAGGTGAAAAAGAACACCCGCATCATTATGGATGTGGCGCGTTTGGGCAATAGATATTTTGACGAGCGCAAGCCCTGGGCGGTGATCAAGGAAGATAAAGACCAGGTGGCGGTGACGCTGAGGGTGTGTGCCGACCTATTGGCGATGATTTCCGTGGCGTTTTATCCCATTATGCCCCAATCGATGAACAAACTGAGGGCGATGATGGGCTTGGCGGAGGTGGAAACATGGGATAATGCGCTTCAGGATGCCTCCCTTGCCTATCAATTGCAGGAGACCCAGCCGCTATTTCGCAAGGTTTCAGATGCCGAGGTGGAAGAGCAACTGGCAAAGCTGCATAGCGGTTCTCAAGAGCAGGCTGTGGAATATGAAGAGCCCAAACCCCTCATAAACTTTGATGATTTTGCCAAGATGGATATCCGGGTGGCAAAGATATTGGAAGCGGCGCGGGTGCCCAAGACAGATAAACTCCTGCATCTGAAGGTGGATATTGGCTTTGAAACCAGGGAACTGGTGGCGGGGATAGCCCAGAGCTATGAGCCGGAAAAGCTGATTGGACGCCATGTGGCAATGCTGATAAATCTGGAACCACGCAAGATAAGGGGCGTGCTTTCCCAGGGTATGATCTTGGCGGCATCATTTGAGGATGAGCTGGCTGTGACGGGTCCGCTCTCTGATCTGCCACCGGGATCGGTGATTAGATAAGGTATTATGCGCAGACTGACTGCCCTTGCCCTGTGTCTCTTCTGGATTGCCCTGCTGCAAAGTGCAGAGATACGGGATGATGCGCTATGGCTGGAGATATATCTGGCTGATGGCGCCCAGCTCAATCTGAACGCTGTGGATACCCAGTTGCCGGTATTTACCATCACAGAGCAAACCTCTCCCATCAGCAGGCAGGTGCAGGGACACCTGAAAATCTCGTTTATGAATTGGGACAAGCTTCCCTTTTGGGGGCTTTTGAACCGCATTGAGCCGCTCACCTCGGCAATGGATGACGGGGATTATGCCATGCGGCAAAGCTTTGTGTGGCAAGATGATGCTCTGGTATTGAAGCGGGAAAAGCTGGTCTTTGAACCGCAATCCTTCCACTCCCAGGCTTCTGCCCTGGATTATGCACAGCAAACGGGCTTTCCGGCACAGCAGGTGCATGCCATTCCCATGCTGAATGCCACGGTGAAGGTGGTAGCCGGCGATAAGGACTATTACTTTGAAACTCCCTTGCATATCCAAAGCCAACAGGAAATCCGCATTGGTGAGCAAAGGCTGAGCTTTGGAGGGGAATTCATCATCAAAGCCATGGGCGAAAAGCTGTTGATCACACATCTGATATCCTTGGAGGATTATATCGCCGGGGTGATCCAGAATGAGATCGGCAGCGGTGCACCTCTGGAAGCCCTGAAAGCGCAGGCGGTTACAGCGCGCACCCATGCCGTGAGCCAGCTTCTGTATAACAGACACCGTGGGGATGGATATGATCTCTGTAGCGGTGTTCATTGCCAGGTGTATAAAGGGCGCTACCTTTCCAACGCCAACATTGTGAGAGCCGTGGAGGAAACGGCAAAAGAGGTGTTGATCACCGAGCATAGAATTGCCGATGCCACCTATCACAGCTCCTGTGGAGGCAAGACGGATTCCTCTGCCAATATCTGGAAGAGTACACCCCTCGAGCATCTGATGGGGGTCACCTGCCTGGATGAAGCGGAAGAGTATGATTTGAGTACGGAGCAAGGGGCAAGAAGGTGGATTGACGTGGTGACAAACGATCCTCTGGCATCCAGTTGGGAGCGGGCAAACCTGGGCTGGAAGAAAGACGTAACACGCTCGCGTTTGGCTCAAAACTTGGGGCTGAAGAGTGTCAGTAAAATTGAGATATTAAAAAGAGGGCACTCCGGACGGATCATCCAGATGCGCATCACGGGTAATAAGACGGTGACCTTGGATTCGGAATATAGGATCAGGCAGGCGTTTGGCGGCTTGCCCTCCTCACTCTTTTATAT
>JAAYQD010000195.1 GCA_012519465.1 Candidatus Cloacimonadota bacterium | reverse complement strand
TACAGGTCGCAAGCGCAACCTTGGAAGCAAAGAGCTAAGGGAGATCAACAAAATGGTACAAAGTGTAAAATACGATCTTGTAGCAAGTTTGAAAGAGAGATTAAGCAGCGCTAAAGCGATTGTACTGGTGGATTACAAGGGAATCAACGTGGAACAGGTAAACCAACTGAGGCGCAATTTCCGTGCCGGAGAGGTGGATTACTTTATTCAAAAAAACACCCTGATCAAACTCGCATTGCATGATCTGGGTATTACCGAACTCGACGCCCACCTGACGGGTCCCACCGCCGTGGCTGTATGCCGCGAGGATGAAGTGGCCCCTGCCCGGGTGCTTGTGAAATTCCTGAAAGAAGTGATGGAAGGAGCCGAATTCCCCAGTTTCAAGGCTGGATTTATCTCCGGACAGGTATATAGTGCCGAGCAGCTTGATGCCTTGGCAAAGATGCCTTCCCGTGAAGAGCTGTTGGCCAAAGTACTGGGCAGTGCTCAAGCCCCCATCACCAATTTCGTGAGTGTGACTCAAGGCATTATCCGCAAATTCGTGTATGCGTTGGATGCCATTCGTAAAAAACAGGCTGATGCCAGTTAAAAAAAACAAAAAATTATACAATCCCTGGAGGAAAAGATGTCCGATAAACAACAGCAAGTAATTGATCTTATTAAAGAAATGACCGTATTAGAACTCTCCGAATTGGTCAAAGAAATGGAAGAGATATTTGGCGTATCCGCCGCAGCCCCCGTGGCAGCTTTTGCCGGTCCCGCAGGCGGAGCCGCAGAAGAAGCTAAAGAAGAACAAACTGAATTTGACGTGATACTCACCAGCCCTGGCGACAAGAAGATCAACGTGATCAAGGTCGTGCGTGAGATTACCAAGCTTGGCCTCAAAGAAGCCAAAGACCTTGTGGATAGCGCCCCCAAGATGGTGGTGGAAAAAGTTGGCAAGGAAGAAGCTGAAGAAGTCCAAAAGAAACTCGAAGAAGCTGGTGCTACAATCGAACTTAAATAGGGAATCCATATCCCTGAACAAGCGTCCAAAAAAAGTCCTGCAGGACTTTTTTTGGGCTATTTATGCTATTGTTTTGGCAATCATTAAAGCGCAGGGAACGGGCTCTTTGGGCAACAAGAGTCCGCATCCCGGGCGCGCTTTTAAAATTACCCATCCCCAATGCCCAGATACCTTTATGCGTGGGTATAAAATACGCAAAGGAGTGAGCTTTTGAGAAAGATCAAAAGTTATTCCCGTGTCTCCGGTAGATTTGCGGAGCTTGGGATACCGGAAGTAGAGATACCAAACCTTCTGGCAATGCAGGTGGATTCCTTTGAAGACTTTCTGCAAAAAGACATCCATCCCCAACGCCGGGAAAATAAAGGCCTGCAAGCCGTCTTCTTGTCTATCTATCCCATAGAAGACCTAAAGGGCAACTTTCTGCTGGAATTCTTGGAGTACAACGTATTGCAAGAAAAGTACTCCATAGAAGAATGCCGCGAGCGTAATCTCTCCTATCAGGCTCCCCTCAAAGCCAGGCTCAGACTTAGCATTTTTGAACAAACCGAGAACGGTAGAGATCATAAAGATACTATCGAACAAGAAGTTTTCTTGGGAGAAATTCCTCTGATCACCGAACAGGGCACCTTCGTGGTAAACGGTGCCGAGCGTGTGATTATATCACAATTACAGCGCTCCCCCGGTGTGTTCTTTTCGGAAGAAAAACACCCCAGCGGCAAAACCCTGTATTCCGCCAAAGTAATCCCCTACAGTGGATCTTGGCTGGAATTTGATATTGATATACACGACGTGATGTATGTGCATATCGACAAAAGGCGCAAGCTTCCCGTCACCACCCTGCTGCGCGCCATCGGGATATCCACCAATCAAGACCTGCGCAAGGTCTTTTACCAGAGTGAAAAGCTCACTCTCAAAGAGGCGAAAGGCCGCCATTTATACAAGGATATCACCGTGAGCTCAGACCCTGAACCCATCGCTCTTGCAAACGAGCAGGTGACGGATAACCTCATCGAAATCTTTAAAGAGCATAAGATCAAGAATGTGGAAGTAATCGATTACGATTATGAGATCGCCCGCAAAGTGTTGGAAAACACCATCGCCAAAGATCCCACCACAAACCAGGAAGAAGCTCTGCACAAGATTTATGGCCTCATCCGCCCCGGCGAAGAAGCACCCCTGGAGGCTGCACGCCAATTGGTGGATAGGATGTTCTTTAATGAAAAACGCTATAACCTGGGCGATGTGGGACGCTATAAAATCAACAGCCGCTTAAAAATAGACGTTGATCCCAGCGTGCTCACCCTCTGCCTGGAAGACTTTGTAAACATCTTCAAGACCCTCATCGATATCTATCGCGATGAAGATGAAATCGATGATATAGATAATCTTTCCAACCGCCGCGTACGCACCGTTGGTGAGCTCTTGCAAGAACAATATGCCACCGGTCTTTCCATGGTGGCTCGCATCATCACAGAGCGGATGTCCATCTCCAATACAGATGAAATCACCGTTCACGACCTGGTGAGCAGCAACGCCCTCATCTCCGTGGTGCAATCATTTTTCCTCACCGGCCAACTTTCCCAATATATGGAACAAACCAACCCCTTGGCATCGCTGAGGCACAAACGTGCCCTCTCCGCCCTGGGTCCTGGTGGCTTAACCCGTGAAAGAGCCGGCTTTGAAGTGCGCGACGTCCACTTTTCCCACTATGGCAGAGTATGCCCCATCGAAACTCCGGAAGGGCCCAATATCGGTCTCATCGTATCACCCTCCATCTACTCTCGCATCAATCCTTTGGGCTTTATAGAAACCCCATACCGCAAGGTGGAAAATGGCAAGGTGACAAACGAATACCGCTATATGGATGCCGCCCAGGAAGAAGAATATATCATAGCCCAATCCGATATCGAGCTGGATGATGACCGCAGCATCAAAAACGAAACCGTCTTTGCCCGCCAGAATGGAGACTTTATCCAGGTGACACCAGAGCAGGTGGACTATATGGATGTGGCGCCACAACAGATGGTATCGGTATCCGCTGCCATGATTCCATTTTTGGAACACGACGACGCCAACCGCGCCCTCATGGGCTCAAACATGCAGCGTCAGGCAGTTCCCCTCATCAATCCCCAGGCACCGCTTGTGGGCACGGGAATGGAGAAGATCGTCACCATGGACACCTCCACCATTGCCGTGGCTCCTTATGACGGCGTGGTTACCAAGATCAGCTCCTCTTTTATCGAGCTGAAACCCCTCAATGAAAAAGACGAAGCCTTCTATTTGGGCACGGGCAACCGCATCGAGCTCAAAAAGTTTGTGCGCACAAACCAGGATACCTGTGAAAACCAGCGCCCCATCGTGCACATTGGCGATACCGTGAGAAAGGGACAGCCCATCTCAGACGGCGCCTGCGTGGAAGACAACCGCCTGGCATTGGGCACAAATATGCTGGTGGCTTTCATGCCCTGGTATGGCTACAACTATGAAGACGCCATCATCCTCAGCGAAAAGGTGGCACGGGAAGACACCCTCACCTCCATCTATATCGAAGAGATGGAAGTATTGGTGCGCAACGTGAAAAACGGCCGTGAAGAACTGGCATATGACATTCCCAACGTGCCTGCCCATGCCCTGCGCAACCTGGATAAAACCGGTATCATCCGCGTTGGTTCCGTAATCCAATCCGGCGATATCATCGTGGGTAAGGTAACCCCCAAGAGCATCGAGATCGATCCTTCTCCGGAAGAAAACTTGATGCGCGCCCTCTTTGGCGATCGTGCAGGTGATTTTACCAACAGCTCCCTCAAAGCCAAGCCCGGCATGGAAGGAGTGGTGATAGACGTCAAAGTATTCTCCCGCCTGGAAGACGGACTGGATATAGAAGAAGACATCGAATCCAAACTGATCAAGCTGAAAGGCGAACAAAACCAGCGCCGCCGCAAAGTGGAAGAATTCAAAGAAGAAAAGCTTACTGCCGCCCTCTTAGGCGAGACAGCCAAGACCATCTGGGATGAAAAATCCAACGTTTTCTTCATTATGCCCGGCAAAAAGATCACCGAGAAAGATATCGCCCGCATCAATTTCCGCAGATTGGATTTGGATGTGGAGCTGGTGGAAGACCCCGAAAAGAACCAACAAATCTACAGCCAGATCATCCTCAAGGTAAAGCAATCCCTGGAGCAAAGCGACAATCTCTTCCGCAAAGCGCAAGACCGCATCCGTCACGGAGACGAATTGCAATACGGCGTGCGCAAGATGGTGAAAGTATTTGTAGCCAAAAAGCGCAAAATAGAAGTGGGAGACAAAATGGCAGGACGTCACGGCAATAAAGGCGTGATCTCCATCGTGGCTCCCATCGAAGATATGCCATTTATGGAAGATGGCACCCCCGTGGATATCGTGTTGAATCCCTTGGGCGTGCCCTCCCGTATGAATATCGGCCAAATCATGGAAACCCACTTGGGGATGGCTGCCAAGACCCTTGGCTTTGATGTGGAAACCCCCATCTTCGACGGTGCTTCCGTGCAGGATATAGAACAAGAACTAACCAGAGCCGGTTTTGAACCCGACGGCAAGCAAGTGCTGTATGACGGCAAAACTGGCGAGCCCTATCGCGAACGCGTGACCGTGGGCGTAATATATATGATGAAGCTCAATCACCTCGTGGCAGACAAGATGCATGCCCGCTCCACTGGCCCCTACTCCCTCATCACCCAACAGCCTCTGGGCGGAAAAGCCCAACACGGCGGACAGCGTTTGGGAGAGATGGAAGTGTGGGCGCTGGAAGCTTATGGCGCAGCCCATCTTTTGGAAGAGATGCTCACCATCAAATCCGACGACGTGGAAGGCCGTAACAACGCCTTCAAAGCCATTACCAGAGGTGAAAATCCGCCGCCTCCAGGCGTGCCGGAATCATTCAATGTATTGATCAGCGAGCTCAAATCGCTGGGCTTTGACATCGAATTCATCAAAGAATCCGAAGACATCCAGGGGAGGTAAGATGCTGAAGGACGCAAGACGCGAGCTTAGACCAAACGACTACGACTTTGTGCGTATCAAAGTGGCCTCTCCCGATACCATTATGAATTCATGGTCTCAGGGCGAAGTAACCAAACCCGACACACTCAATTACCGCACGCTGAAACCCGAAAAAGACGGGCTCTTTTGCGAACGCATATTCGGGCCCGAAAGGGATTATGAATGTGCCTGCGGAAAATATAAAAAGAAACGCTTCCAAAACACTATCTGCGATCGATGCAACGTGTTGGTAACCACCTCCAGAGTGCGCCGCACCCGGATGGGACATATCCAACTGGCAGTGCCCATCGCTCATATTTGGTTTGTAAAAAGCGCTCCCAGCAAGATCGGAACCCTCTTGGATATGACGATCAAGGATCTGGAACGCGTGCTGTATTACGAATCTTATATCGTGATCGATCCCGGTGATGCCCCTTATGAAAAGTTTGACCTCATCGAAGTGGACGAATACTATGAAAATAGAGACACCTTGGGCGACAATTTCGTAGCCCTGATGGGTGCCGAAGCCGTCCGCGAACTGCTCAAACGCATCGATCTCAAAAACGAGGCACTCAACATCCGTTCCCGCCTCAAAATGGAAAAGGCAACCCTCCACAAACAAAAGCTGATCAACAAGCTGAAAGTGGTGGATGCCTTCATCAAGAGCGGAAACGCCCCCGAAGATATGATCATGGAGGCTCTGCCCGTATTGCCGCCCACCCTGCGCCCATTGGTGCCTCTGGAGGGTGGACGCTTTGCAACGGCAGACTTTAACGACCTCTACCGCCGCGTGATCACACGCAACAATCGCCTCAAACAGCTCATCGAAATCAGAGCCCCGGAAGTGATTCTGCGCAACGAAAAGAGAATGCTGCAAGAAGCGGTGGATGCCCTCATCGATAACTCCCGCAAGCCCCGCCCTGTGCGTGGCAGAGGCAATCGCCCCCTCAAATCTCTTTCCGACCAATTGAAAGGCAAGCAAGGTCGCTTTCGCCAAAACCTATTGGGAAAACGAGTGGACTATTCAGGCCGCTCCGTGATTACCGTGGGACCCGAGCTGAAGCTGCATGAATGTGGCATTCCCAAGGATATGGCTGTGGAGCTCTTCAAACCTTATCTCATCGAACGCCTGCAAAGAATGGGCGAAGTGGACAAGGTGAAAAACGCCAAGAAGCTCATCGAGAATAAACAGCCGGAAATCTGGTCTATCCTGGAAGACGTAATCAAGGATTACCCCGTGCTTTTGAACCGTGCCCCCACCCTGCACCGCCTTGGCATCCAAGCCTTTATGCCGGTGCTCACGGATAACAAAGCCATCCAGATTCACCCCATGGTTTGCGTGCCTTTTAATGCAGACTTTGATGGTGACCAGATGGGCGTTTACGTGCCCCTGGGAGTGGAAGCCCAGATTGAAGCCCGTGTGCTGATGCTTTCCACCCGCAATCTCCTCCTCCCCGCCAATGGACGCCTGGCAATGGCAGCCAACCAAGACATCGTTTTGGGCTGCTTCTATCTCACCATGGAAACCGAGGATATGCCCGAAGAGCCCAATTCAATGCGTCACTTTTATGGTCCCTTGGAAGTGGTGGCGGCTTTTGAAGCCGAAGAACAGCTTTGCAGCATCAAAGGCAGTACCGAAGAAGAACGCAGCCTGGATATCCACACCTGGATCAGGATGCATACCGAGAAAGGTATGATCACCACCACCGTGGGCAGAGTGCTCTTCAACCAGATCATCCCCCCTGAAGTGGGATTCCAAAATTATACATTTGACAAAGGTAAATTGAACGACCTCGCCATGCTCTCCTACGACGTTGTGGGGCAATGGCGCACTGCCATTATGCTGGATGAACTGAAAGACATGGGATTGGGCTATGCCACCCGCGCCGGAGTCACCTTCAGCTACAAAGACATCGTGGTTCCCGCAAATAAAGACGAGATCATCGAACAAGCCGAAGTGGAAGTGAAAAAGGTGTTTGACCTCCATCAAAAAGGTGGCATCACAGAAAACGAACGCATCGGACGTGTGGTGGATCTCTGGAAAAAGACCACCGTGCGCGTCACAGACGAGATGATGGACGAGCTCACCGAGAGCCGCCAGGGTCACAATTCCATCTTCCTGATGTACAAATCAGGAGCCCGTGGATCCAAAGACCAGATCAAACAATTGGGCGGAATGCGCGGATTGATGGACAAACCCTCCAAGATAGGCGCAACCGGTGGCGTGGACGTGATCGAAACACCCATCAAATCAAACTTCTACGAAGGCCTCACCGTGTTGGAATACTTTGTATCCACTCACGGAGCGCGTAAAGGCTTGGCAGATACAGCCCTCAAAACAGCAGACGCCGGATACCTCACACGCAGATTGGTGGACGTAGCCCAAAACGCCATCATCACCAAAGAAGATTGCGGCACCATCCGCGGCGTGAATATGAGCATGCTGAAGGAAGGTAACGAAGTGGTGCAGAGCCTGGCTGAAAGAATCCAAGGCAGAACCGCCGCCGAAGACGTGATCGATCCCATCGTGGAAGGCAAAATCCTGGTGGAAACCGGTCAGGAAATCTCCAACGAGGTAGCCCGCACCATCCAAAACCACGGCATCATGAGCGTTTACGTGCGCTCTGTGCTCACCTGTGAATCCTCCACCGGAATCTGTGCCAAATGCTATGGCCGCAACCTCGCCACCCAAAAACCCGCCACCATTGGCGATCCCGTTGGCGTAATCGCTGCCCAAAGCATCGGTGAACCCGGAACCCAGCTCACCCTGCGAACCTTCCATATTGGAGGAGCCGC
The DNA here is from genome assembly GCA_012519465.1 of Candidatus Cloacimonadota bacterium. GTDB lineage: Bacteria > Cloacimonadota > Cloacimonadia > Cloacimonadales > Cloacimonadaceae > UBA3900. The sequence continues at coordinate 2,186 of JAAYQD010000195.1, read as the reverse complement.
TTCCACTGCCACCGAATTGGCAGAAGTGGCGGCAAATCACGACGGTATCGTGCGTTTTGATAGAATGAATACCGTCACGAACGTGGAAGGCCACCTCATCTCCGTCTCCCACTTGGGCAAGATCGTGCTGGTGGATGAGGAAGATGAAAACAAAATCTTGGAAGAATACAAGGTGGAATATGCTGCCAGAGTGCATGTAAACGATGGCGACCGCATCACCAAAGCCACCAAACTCCTGAGCTGGGACCAATTCAACAACCCCCTCATTTCCACAGCCACAGGTACCCTTCATTACGATAACTTTATCAAAGACATTACTTTCAAAGAAGAATACAACGATATCACCATCAGCCAGGATATCACCATCATTGAATCCAAAGACCGCAAAAAGCAGCCCCAATTCCGCATCGTTGCCGAGGATGGCTCCGCCACCTTCGTGCCTTTGCCTGCGGGCCTTATTGTGCGGGTGAAAGATGGTGTATCCGTGAATACTGGAGACGTGCTGGGTCAGACCTCGCGTATGACCATCAAACAGCGTGATATCACCGGTGGCTTGCCCCGCGTGCAAGACCTCTTTGAAGCCCGCGTGCCCAAGGATAAAGCCAAGATATCTGATATCGACGGGCGCGTGACCATCGGTGGACTCAAGAAAACCGGACGTGATATCTTTGTGACGCCCTCCAATGGATTGTTTTCCCCGGCAGATGGCAAAATCTTGCTGCAAACAGACGACCTGCACAATCGCATCGTCCTCCTCACCAATAGAGCCGTGCATGCCGATAACGATGGCAAGGTAAGCATCCAGATTGACGACAAGAAAAAGGTGACCGTCACCGTCTCCAAGCGTACCGGCAAAACCATTGAATACCCCATCCCCAAAACCATGGAAGTGGTGGTGGAAGAGGGTCAAAATGTGAAAGTGGGTGCACCCTTGGCTGGCTATACCTTCGATATTCCAGAGCTTCAGGATAGCATCGTGGAAAGCGGAGACGCCGTCCAAAAAGGGCAGGCATTAGCTGGCCGCAAATATTCCATCCCCACCGGCAAGCGCATCATCGTGCACCGTGGAGACTATGTGGAAAGCGGAGACGCCCTCTCCAATGGTCCTCTGGACCCCCACGATATGCTGGTGAAAGGCGTGATCGAAGCCCAAATCATGATCCTCAATGAAATCCAGGAAATCTATCGCAAACAAGGCGTGAAGATAGACGACAAACACGTGAGCGTGATCATCCGCCAGATGTTTAAGAAAGTACGCATCACCGATTCCGGCAGCACTTCCTTCCTGGAAGGAGATATTGTGGATAAGGTGCATGTGGAGCGTGAAAACCGTGAAGTGATGCAATTTGGCAAAGCGCCGGCACAGTTTGAGCAGCTGCTTTTGGGTATCACCAAGACCTCTCTGCTCACCGATAGCTGGCTCTCTTCGGCATCTTTCCAAGAGACCACCAAGGTGCTCACCATTGCCGCCATCGAAGGCCGCGTAGACCGCCTGGAAGGCCTGAAGGAAAGCATCATCCTGGGACGCCGCATCCCTGTGGGAACCGGTACCAAACGCTATAATTCCATGATCGATAAAGCAGTCGCCGAAGGTAAAACCGTGGCGCAAATCATTAACGAACTCGCCCACCCTGAAGTACAGGAAGAAAGCGATGACATATTTGACTTCTAATAAGCAGATAAAAATAAACTGGAGGTAATCAGTGCCAACTATCAATCAACTGATTAGAAAAGGCAGAACTGAAATCAAGAAACAGAAGAAGAACAGGGCGCTTATGGGATGTCCGCAAAGGCGCGGAGTTTGCACTCGTGTTTACACGACTACGCCCAAAAAACCTAATTCAGCTCTGCGAAAAGTAGCCCGTGTCCGTCTCGTGAACGGGTATGAAGTGACAGCATATATCGGCGGTGAAGGCCATAACCTGCAAGAACATAGCATCGTTTTGGTGCGCGGTGGTCGTGTGAAAGACCTTCCCGGCGTTCGCTATCATATAGTACGTGGTGCGTTGGATGCATCCGGAGTGGAGGGTCGTCAAAACTCTCGCTCCAAATATGGAACCAAACGTCCCAAGGTAAAAAAATAGGAGGATATGAAAGATGCCCAGAAAAAGAAAAGCTGTCGTGCGTGAAGTCCTCCCGGACCCCAAGTATAACGACGTCAACCTCACCAAATTTATGAACAACCT
>JAAYQD010000194.1 GCA_012519465.1 Candidatus Cloacimonadota bacterium | reverse complement strand
TTCAATCTGAAGCAAATAGAGAAGTTAGCCGTTCGGTGGAGCATTATAACCTGGAAATGATCCTGGCAATTGGATATCGGGTACGCTCTCCAAGGGGCATCGAATTTCGTCAGTGGGCTACCGAACGATTAAAAGAGTACATCGTTAAGGGCTTTACCTTGGATGATGAACGCTTAAGGGGCAATAACACCTTTTTGGATTACTTCGATGAACTCCTTGCCCGCATCCGTGATATCCGTGCCAGCGAAAAACGAGCTTATACACGTGTAAGGGAAATCTTTGCCATGGCAGTGGATTATGACCCCCAAGGCGATGCTACTCAATACTTCTTTGCCTCCATGCAAAACAAAATGCACTATGCCGCCACTGGCTTAACCGCTGCCGAGATTGTGGCACGGCGTGCCGATATCTCCAAACCCAATATGGGGCTTACCAGCTGGAAAGGCTCTGTGGTGCGCATAGGTGACGTGGCTACTGCCAAAAACTATTTGGATGAATTCGAAATAGAAATCCTCAACCGCATCGTAGTGATGTGGCTGGATACCGCAGAGCTTAGAATGCTGCGCCGCCAGCAGATATACACCCGGGAATGGGAAATATATCTTGATAAGTTCCTTGCCGATAACGAGCTTCCTGTTTTGGACGGCAAGGGACCGGTCACCCACGATCAGGCAAAGGAACTGGCAGAAAGCACCTATCATCAGTTTGCAGAAAAACGCCGCCACAATATAGAACAAGAAGCTGAAAAAAGCTATCTAGAGGACCTGCAAAATAGCGCCAAGCTGGTGGCAGCCCGCAGGAAAAAGAAATGAAACACCACCCAAACACAAAGATAACGAGATCCAATAATTAGCCAAGGAGAAATGAGCTAAGAGTTAATCTATGTCAGATTGTGTATAACCCAAAACACAGTTACAAGATAGCTAACGTGATTGATCTTCTAATATTTTTTCATACTGCTTTTGAGTTAGCACACAATCAATAAATTGGGAAAACTGAGCATTGGTAAGCTTTACCTGAGATGCCATCATCGAAAATAATGCAGCACCAATGTCTTTTTTTGACCCGTGGCTTATATGGGTCATGATTGGCGTAGGATTATCTTCTAAATCATGGTACACAAAATGTAAATGTTTTTTACTTCGGGTTTCTTTAAACCCTTTATTTTTTAGAGAGCGAGTAATTTTACCTTTATTCATTGATTTTTTTCATAAACCCCAACAAGTTGGTTCGCAAATTAATCACATCTTCACGATACGGCTCGGATATTGTCTCAATATAGAAATCCCACATGAATGCAAGTTTGTCATAAATATCTTCAATTAATTCTTCTCTTGTCTCAGCAGCCACATTCAGGGCAAACTTATCGTCAACAACACAATACAGTTGCTCAGAATCATCCAAGAAAACAGATAGTTCAATAGGTTTTTTTATCAAGAAGCTCTGTCCATCATATTCGAAACTTTTAATCAAAATTGGAGATAGATCAACATCATCCATCGAATATACCTCAGATATCTTGGTGATATTATTGTTTCTGTCAATTGTAGCTTTGCACCTTATCTGGACTAAGTTCCGTGGATGTTGCAAAAGAAAAGCTTCAAAATCATCTGTATATTTTGCTTTTAGGTTCTTACCTTTTGGGATATAAAAAAGCATAAACTCATTATGGTCAAATGAAAGCCTGTTGAGCTTTCCTTTAACAATAACTGAATCTTCCTGCTCGTATTCTTTGTGGATAAAAGTGTTAATATTCTGAGTAGCCTTATCAGAATCAAAATCTATTTTTTCAGAATTTACACCTACTTTTAATCTAATACCTGTTTTACTGTTTGGGATGATATCCTTATAGACACTAAGGGCTTTTATCTTTCTACTTCTGTTACTAAAAAGATCTTCCACTAACTCATGATTTTGTTCTTGAATTGCTTGAGTTAGATTTTTGAAACCTGAAGCGACTTTGTCCAAGTCATCTTGAGCTACTGCGTCTATACTTGGGTCTCCCAAAACTAGAGTTGCATGAGCAGAGCCCACCCGTAACTCCTTAATACTTAGTAAATATTTTTCTGAACGTTCCTGAGATAATCTGTCTATTTCTCCACCGTGTTGCCCTTCAATTTCATTTGCAATCATGTTAACAATTCTTTGAACAGCATTAAGGGTTTTAGCCAAAATGACTGCAGGTATTTTTTTGGTGTTCTTATCCTGAAACTCCCAATCAAACCTTATTAAGTGTTCCGGTCTGCTCATTATATCTCCTTATTTTATCTCAAACCGTTCTTAAACAAATACAAAACTCATTTTATACAATACCTTATAAGTATTAGCTGTCAACTCTTTAATCACATTCTGGGTTCCTTTGTAATACTTTCTATCACAGTAATCTCATGATCTCATGACCAGATAGCCTTTCTAACATAATTTTGCCCGCCCTATTGCCCCTCCACATTCATCGGGCTATCGCCCATAAATTTATCGATATAATCCGTATCATCCTGATGGTTTGTTTTGGTGCTGGGGTTGGATTTGGTCTTATTCTTATCCTGGCTGCGTTTGTTGATTTCCTGGTTCAGCTCCAGCATCCTGAGGCGGGTGCTATCCGGCATCACTTTCACCGGTTCGGGGGCTGTGGCAGGTTCCACTTTCAGGGTATCGGCTTGTGAAGATTTGAGGATTTCCGGGGTTTTCAGCCAGCCCTGTTTGTAGGCATGAAGGAGGATGCCTGCCAAGATCAGCACAAAGATGATGATCCCGATGGACCACAGGAAATTGGTGGAGAGCATGATCTTCTTTTGTTTGGCAGGAGGCGAAGGTTTATGATGGTTTTTGGTGGTCTCCGGAACCAGGATTTTGAGCTCGTTCATCACGGCATCCAGATCCGCTCCCAGATAGCGGGCATAGTTGAAGACCGTTGCCTTCACCACTCCGTATGGTCCCAGCTCAAAAAAGCGGTTTTCCTCCATCATCTTCACCTGCTCTTCACGCAAGCGGATATCGCTATAGACCGTGATGTATTCTATACCTTTTTCTTCACGAAATTCTTTGAGATATTTACCTAAATCTTCCATGGATACACTCCCCTAAATACTTCTTCCACGCCGCCACCCAAAATCAGATCATGATCTGCTGTTTGGCTCACGCTCACGCTACCGCCGGGCATATTCACCTTGATTTGGCCCTCCAAGAGGCCTTGATTGATGCCTGCCTTCACGGTGGAAACAGCACCGGTACCACAAGCCAGAGTGGCTCCGCAGCCCCGTTCCCATATTTTCAGATCCAGCTGTTGTGGGCTGATCACCTTGGCAAACATGGCATTCACTCCTTGAGGAAAATGCTGCAGCGATTCCTCTTCGATGCTGCCGCCATACTGCAGGTGGGGATTGGATTCCAAGGATTCCCACCAGCTGATAAAATGCAGGTTTCCCACGTCCACCACGCTTCCTTTGATGCCGGATATTTCTGTTTCCGTACCCAGGATTTCTGCCTTGCCCAGATTGGCATATACCACCGGATGGCTTAGCCATGCACTGCGCATGCCGCTTTCGGTGGCTATCAGCAATTCATCTTTATCAAGTTTTACCGCCCCCAGCCAGGCGCAACAGCGCAAGGCAGAGCCACACATCATCGCCAGGGAACCATCCGAATTGTAGATTCTCATGCGAAAATCGGCAGCCGGATCATCCAGCAGAAACACCAGACCATCTGCGCCCACGCCAAAGCGTCTGTCACAAATAGCCTCTGCCAACTCCTCCACCCGGGGTGGCAAAGCACTGCCATCCATCAGGTCCACGATCACAAAATCGTTACCCTGCGCCTGCATCTTGGAAAATTCAATCAGCATAAACGGGCGTCCATCATCTCATTAAAGCTATAAAACCCCTGCCTTTCATGTATCCACAGGGCTGCTTCCAAAGCTCCCAGTGCCAGACAGGCTCGATCCCTCACGTTGTGCGCAAGGGTGATGCTATCCGCCTGGGAGTCATAGCCCACCTGATGCAAACCGGGCACGCTTCCGCCCCTGATGCTGGCAAAATGCAATTCATGGGGCTGGATGCGTCTATAAAGGGTGTCATACACAGCTTGGGTCTTGCCGGAATGGTTTGCCAACACGGTATTTGCCAGTTGGATGGCGGTTCCCGAGGGGCTGTCTGCCTTTTGATTGTGATGCATTTCCATACCCCACACGTCATATTCGGGGAATTTATCTATCAGCTGCGTTGCATAAGCCACGATGCGGTTAAAGAGATTCATCCCAATGGAAAAGTTTGCCGCATAGATGATTCCCGTCTGATGGCGGGTGGCAAGCTGGCGCACCTCCTCCAGGCGGTCGTTCCAGCCGGTGGTGCCAATCACAATCTTCTTGTGGAGGGCTGCCAGCTGGGTCACATTGTCTATCACGGCATCGGGATGGGTAAATTCCAGGCACACATCCACGTCTTTCAGCTCTTCCGGATTGATACGGGAAGGGTACTGGGGGTCTTCTGGATCTATGATTGCCACCACCCGGCACCCCTTGCTTTCTGCCAAGTGGGCTATCATTTTGCCCATTTTGCCATATCCAATCAAGCCGAGGCGCAGCATTTAGCCCTCCGCACCTTGCGCATGAATTGTGATCAGGGTCTGCACAAAATCCGCCCCGCGATACAGCTCGCTCACCAGGATATCCTCATGCACCGTATGCACTTTGTTCATCCCCGTGCCACAGATCAGGATGGTGGGACCGGCTGCGTTGATGATGTTGGCATCGCTGCCGCCTCCGCCTTTTTGCACCAAAGCGGGGATATCCAACTTTGCCAAGGCTGCCATTGCCAGGGAAAGCACCGGATGATCTTCCGGGATGCTAAAGGAATCGTATTCCCGCTGGCTTCTGAATTCAAATGATGCCTTGCCATGGGCAAATTGATGGCGCAACACCACTTGCTCCACAGAGTTTTTGATATCGGCGGTCACCTGCTCCAGCTTGGCAGCATTGTGGCTGCGCGCCTCGCCGTGGATGATCACCTTGTTGGGCACGATATTGGTGGCAACCCCGCCCTCGATGATGCCCATATTGCAGGTGGTTTCGATATCTA
>JAAYQD010000193.1 GCA_012519465.1 Candidatus Cloacimonadota bacterium | reverse complement strand
GGCTGCAAGGCATTGAGCACAGTATAGCTTAAAGATGGCGTATCCACCTGCAAGGTTTGCGGAGGATTGTTTGTATCATAATACAATTTGTAGCCAGAGGGTATATCGGCAATGGGGGATGCCAGCCAGATAAAGGTAGGCTTCACAGGAACCAAGGTTGCGTGAGAGGCAGGCGATACAAGGATGGGAGCGGCTGGGGGTAGGGATGTCACGATGGGATGCCCCTCCATCATCACTTCTGCAGCACCCAATCCCATCACTAAAACCAGCATCAAAAGGGTTACAATTACTGAGCGTCTCATTTTTTTTCTCTCCTTTCTAAGGATAAAAACAGAATTAGACCGTAAATCTACGGTAAAATCTAACACTTTTACCAAATTCTGGACACAGCTCGCATGAGGAGGGAGGCATATCGCCCCCTACCCAAAGCCGTGTAGTATTATTAATAATCATTGTACACATATTAAACGTTGAGCAGATACTAACGCATGTCTTACAAAAGCTTATGGAGACAACAAGCGGAGGGTGATCCTCCCCAAATTGCCACATAAGGGTAACAATACGATTAGTTAATACACTTTTGGAATCTTTCCCTTAGTTGTCAAGAAATATCAGGACTTTGTTGCAAACAATTGTGCCCCACTCTTGGCGTTATTTCCACAATTGACACACCCTCTATGAACATAGCCCACACCAAGAGGGAATATATTTTACCTTGACCGATTTGTTTAAACTAAATATGTATCGTTCAGATGGTGAAAAGGCTTTCATCCATCTGCAAGCTTCAGAGTTTTATAAAAGGAGCAAAACATGAAGAGATTAATTTTGGCAATACTGTGCAGCGGTATCTTGGCTCTAAGCGCTGCTCCATCTTGGTTTGGCGACCAGCCGCCTTCCAGCGCTCTGATTTATGGACGCGGCTCTGCAAAGGTGATTAAGAAAGACGAAGCCGCCACCCTGGAAGAGGTAAAACAACAGGCTTTGACGGATGTATCCCATCAAATCATCGTGCATGTAAACGCCCGCAGCGCAAATTATGAGGAAGAGGGCTTGGAGAATATTTCCTTGTTTACCAAGGAAGTACAGGTGGAAAGCTGCGTTCAGCTCTGCGGTTATGATGTTGTGAATCGCAGCATCCAAAAGGATACGTATTATATCCTGATCAGCGTCTCACGGGAGCGGCTCATCAGCCATTATCTGAATATGATCAATGAAGGGGTGGAAGATGCCCTTTCCATCTATGACGGAGCCATGCAGCTTTATAAGAGCGATCCCCGCCAGGCGGAGCTGTTTTTGAATCAACTGCGCGCCAAGCTGATAGACATTCAGGATTATGGTAAAATCTTCAATTCCCTATATAGCGGAGGCATCCAATCCAAGGTGCCCCGCATCCGCCAATTGCCCCGTTTGGGTGAGGTTGATACCCAGATTTCCCTCCTCAAGGGCAATCCCAAACAGAGCTATGATGATCTCTTTGAAGACCTTGTCCGCCAATTCCGCCCTGAACTCAATCACCCCCACACCTTTGATATCTCCTATCCGGAATGGCAGAATACGGGCTTCTCTTCGGATTTCTCCCTCAATTTTGGCGAATACATTGCCCATCAATTGGAGAGCCGTTTTGGCTGGCAACGCGCCGGCTATTCCTCCAAACCGGAGATCATCCTCAGCGGCCAGATGTTTCAGGAAGCTGATAGGATCAATATGTTCCTGAAAACTGTGGGCACCATCAATCAAACCTACAGCATCCAACTGAGCGCAGCCACCGTCCAGCACTTTGGCATAGATACCATCAAGCCTGCCAATTTGGAACAGAACATCGCCGTGCAACAGCAATTTATCAATGAAACAGTCCAAAAGGGCGGCTTGAAGGTAAGCGCCATGTTCCCCCGCTTTTCCAATAGCACTGCAATCTACCGTTTGGGCGAGGAAGCCAGCCTCTTCATCAGAGCAAACAAACCTTGTTATCTGACGATAATCAACGTGGAGGCAGACGGCCACTGGAACGTGTTGGAACAAAATATGTATATAGAGGAAGAGGACACCAACGAATGGATGCCGCTATATAGCGATTTTACAGTGACTGAACCCACCGGAGTGGAACAGATTTTGGTGCAGGCATCCCTGGAAAAACTGCCCTATTATGAGACGGTGATGGAGGTGGTGCCGGGCGGCGGCAGAAAGTATATCTGCCCCGGCAAAGGTGAAGACCTGCTACAAACCCGTGGCTTGGTAAAGCAAGACCCCAAAACAAACGAATATACAGAATACTATCTCACTTGGACGGTAGTGCAAAAATAAGGACAATATGATGCAAAACTTGGACTTTATGCAGGTATTAACCAGCAGACACAGCGTGCGTGACTTTCTGCCAGACCCCATTCCCCGGGAAGCGTTGGATGCCATCCTGGAGGCAGGACGCCTGGCACCTTCCGCCCAAAACAGGCAGCCCTGGCGTTATTTGGTGTTTACAGACCCGGAAAAAATCAGGCAACTGAATAAAAACACCGGCCTCATCGGCCTTTCCAACTATCTGATAATCAAGGACGCCCCCTGCCTGATCATTGCCTGCGCCGATTCCTCCAAAAGCGTGAGCGTCAATAAACACGACTATTATCTGGTGGATGTGGCAATCTCTTTTCAGCAGATGATTCTCACGGCTTGGAGCCATGGAATCGGTTCCTGCTGGATGGCAGCTTTCAATGAAAGACCGCTTGCCAAATACCTGGAATTGCCCAAAGGATGGAGAATCGTGGCGATGTCTCCCTTTGGCTATCCCAAGGATGAAAAAGGCATGTACACAAAGCTGTTGGACAAGTTTAGCAAAGCCGAAAGACGCAAGCCAATCGAGGAAATAGTCATCTTTAAATAGCCGTGTTTTCTTATCCCTTGCCTGGTTTTCACAGGCTCCTTCCCCTTTAACCACCCTTGTCTCTCCTTTGTCTGGACAAGGGTGAGACAAGGGTGGTACAAGGGTGG
>JAAYQD010000192.1 GCA_012519465.1 Candidatus Cloacimonadota bacterium | reverse complement strand
TTATAGGGGTTGGCAAATTTATCGCGGTATTCCTGTTCTCGTTCCAATAAAGTCTGTTTGGGATCTGCGGATTCCTTGGCTTCCTTGCGGAAGATTACTTCCACGGCACCTTTCGGACCCATCACGGCGATCTCGGCACTGGGCCAGGCATACACCAGATCGGCGCGCATATGACGGCTGTTCATCACGCAGTATGCACCGCCATAAGCCTTTCTGAGGATAACCGTGATTTTGGGAACGGTGGCTTCGGCAAAGGCATAAAGCAGCTTGGCACCGTTGCGGATGATGCCGTTGTGTTCCTGATTTGTTCCAGGCAAAAAGCCGGGGACGTCTTCCAACACCACGAGGGGGATATTGAAAGCATCACAAAAGCGTACGAAACGGGCACCCTTGATGGAAGCATCGATATCCAGCACGCCTGCCAACACTCTGGGCTGGTTTGCCACGATGCCCACGGAGCGACCGTTGATGCGGCAAAAACCCACCACTATGTTTTGGGCAAAATTGCTCATCACTTGCAAAAACTCTCCCTCATCGGCTATCTCATTGACCACATCAAGGATATCGTAAGGTTTGTTGGGATTATCCGGGATTATCTTATCCAGAGCTTCGCACAGGCGGTTTACAGGGTCTTGGCTGAGCTGGTAGGGAGGATCTTCCATGTTGTTGGAAGGCAGATAGCTGAGGAGTTTCTGAATAATCTTGATGGTTTCTTCTTCGTTGGCTGCGATAAAGTGAGCCACACCGCTTTTGCTGGAGTGAACCTGAGCGCCGCCTAAGTCTTCCACGCTCACAGTCTCGTTAAGCACGGTTTTCACCACCTTGGGGCCAGTCACAAACATATAGCTGTTTTCTTTTTCCATGATCACAAAGTCTGTGATGGCAGGGGAATAGACAGCTCCTCCGGCACAGGGACCCAGAATGGCGGAAATCTGGGGAATAACGCCGCTGGCCATCACGTTGCGCCAAAAGATCTCTGCATAACCAGCCAAGGCATCCACGCCTTCCTGAATGCGCGCGCCTCCGCTATCATTAAGACCTATCAAAGGGCAGCCATTTTTGAGCGCCATATCCATTATCTTGCAAATCTTTTCTGCATAGGCTTTGGATAGTGAGCCGCCAAACACGGTGAAATCTTGGGCAAAGATATACACCACCCGTTCATTAATGGTAGCCGTTCCCGTTACAACGCCATCTCCATAGTAAACCTGATCTTCCATACCAAAATTGGTGCATGTGTGCGTCACAAAGAGATCATACTCTTCAAAACTATCCTTATCCACCAAAAGCTCGATGCGCTCACGTGCTGTCAGCTTGCCTTTGGCATGTTGGTCTGCGATACGCTTTTCACCGCCACCAAGCATAGCGGTTTCCCGCTTTTTACGAAGATCTTGAATTGGCTTTGATAATTGATACATCTCAACCTCTCACCTTATTTTTTATATTAGCATTTGAATGCCATCTTTTTGAACTCGCTGTTTTAGTAAAGCCTTATTTAGCCTTTGTTAGCAATAACACCATAAAAGCACTCTCAAGATGTAGACTTACAAAAAGTAGCAGGCTCACACGATACTGCTTAATCAGTGGAGCCTCAGGTGCTTAGAGGTATGAAGTCCAATCTTTGCAAACAATTAGCCAAATCCCGTCAGTTATCCATCCCCAATCCCTTTTCAGCTCTGGATGAAAATGAAGAAAAGGCAGGGGTTTATAAAACTTATGACATCTTTGCTTGACAAGTTTATGGGGTGTGGCTAAAGTATCATTCTGAATCACTATCGCTTAGTAGCAAAGGAGGTACTAATGCTCACAGACTTGGATATTGCCAGACAAGTCCAGCTCAAAAACGTAGATGAAATCGCCGCCAAGATTGGTCTTGGAGCAAACGATATCGATCATTATGGAGAGTATAAGGGCAAAATACGCTATACCACGCTTTCCAAAATTCAAAACAATCCCTATGGCAAGCTGATTCTGGTTTCTGCCATCACTCCCACTCCCGCTGGAGAGGGCAAAACCACCGTTGCCATTGGCCTCTCCCAGGCTCTGAATCAATTGGGCAAAAACTCCATCGTTGCCATCAGAGAGCCCTCCCTGGGGCCTGTGTTTGGCATCAAAGGCGGGGCTGCTGGCGGAGGCTGGAGTCAGGTGTTGCCCATGGAGGATATCAACCTCCACTTCACCGGGGATTTTCACGCCGTCACCTCTGCAAACAACACCCTTGCCGCCCTTTTGGACAATTATATCTATTATGACAACGAATTGCGCATAGACCCCCGCAGACTCACCTGGAAGAGGGTCTTGGATGTGAACGACCGTATGCTGCGCAAGATAGTGATTGGCTTGGGAGGCAGCAAACAGGGCTTCCCCCGTGAAGACGGATTCGATATCACCCCCGCCAGCGAAATCATGGCGATCCTTTGCCTTTCCAATAACATGGACGAGCTAAAAGAACGCATCGGCAATATCATCGTGGGCTTCACATACAAGGGTGATCCCGTACACGTGCACCAGCTTGGCTTTGAGGGTGCCATTGCCGCACTGCTCAAGGATGCGCTCAAACCCAATATCGTGCAAACCACAGAGAATACCCCTGCTTTTGTGCATGGTGGACCCTTTGCCAATATCGCCCAGGGTGCCAATAGTATCTTGGCAACCAAGACAGCGCTCAGGCTTAGCGATTACGTTGTCACGGAAGCCGGCTTTGGCTTTGATTTGGGAGCCGAAAAGTTCTTTGATCTGGTGTGCAAATACGGCAATTTCTG
>JAAYQD010000191.1 GCA_012519465.1 Candidatus Cloacimonadota bacterium | reverse complement strand
CCCATCTGCAGGTAGCGGATATTTTATGACCTACCACGGCCGTCGTGCCCAAACCGGCGTAAGACGTGTGTTTTACTCCTATTTGGATGCCAATGGCTACTTGGTGGCAAACAACGAAATCACCAATATGCAAAACAACGAGGGCTATCCTGCAATGGCTGTTGATCCCATCTCGGGCAAGCCCATGTATGCCTGGCATGCCAATACAGATGCCGATGCAGAGCTGGAGGTTCAGTTTGTATCAGACGCCTTCCTGAGCGGCTTCTCCGGATTGTGGAACGATGCCCAAGTGATTATCAACAACCCCACCCAGGTGACCCACCCCAATGGCACCGTCACCACCCACAGCGAATTCATCTGGCCCTCCATGCAGATCGGACCCTCTCCCATCGCAGGGAAACGCAGAGTATATGTGCTTGCCCGCAATGCAGAAACGATGAGCTATGGACCCAGTGAAAACCCCTATATCGCCTTTGCCGATTTTAATGCAAACGACATCGAAAACGCCATCCCCTTGGTATGGGACCATACCAGCATCCCGGAAATGAATCAGTGGAATATCGACGCCCAGTGGCGCAGACCCTTCCATTCCCTCACGGTGGATAACGCTGGAAATCTATACTATGCCGGATATCACTTTGCCACAGAAGCAGATGGAGATACCGCAATAGATGAGGAAGACCTCGATATCTTTATCTGCCCAAACTATGGGCAGGGACAGTGGGCGCGCCTCAGCTTTTGGGATAAACTGCCCACTTGGAACCCTCCCACGGGTCCCAGCAACCCAACAGGCTACTTTGAAAATAGCGATACAGGTCTGCCTTATACCAATGATCAACTTACCTTCAATATCGCCAATAGCTCCCACCTCAATGCTGCCATCGATCAACATGGCAGAGTCCACGTGCTGTGTGTGTACGCCCTTTCCACATACAACGGATACTACTATCCCAACCTCCAATATGTGAAAGAATTTGTATATGACCCAGCCACCCATCAGGTTACCGTAAACGAAGTGCACCCCAAAAAGCCTGCGGATGATCACTTTAACCCATACTTCACTCCCTGGGATATCGAGGCTCCCTATGGAGTGGTGGATGAATTTGCCATCTCCGGAGACGTCACCGCCCCCATGATGGTCACAGATTTCCCCTTTCCACACTGGGATCAAACCGCACATTCCGATGCCATGCTCTTCCACTACAATAACTTGAAGATAAGCAACGCCAACGATCAAGGCATGATGGTGGCTGTATGGCAAAACTCATACCGCGCCCGTATGTACAACGAATATAACGATAGTGATTATGCCGCTTTTACCAATACCCCCGAAATCTGGATTTCCGTATCTCCCAACAATGGAGATTATTGGAGCGACCCCATTGTGCTGAACAATGTGGAAACTCCCCAGTTTGCCAACATCAAACCCATGTGGGTCTATCCTGCAGACAAAGTGGTTTACACCGGCATGCAGGGACAAAACAAAGTGGGAAAAGTGGGGCTCATGTTTTATAACGATCACACTTGGGGCTCACACGTCATCGATCCTCCCTACCACCCCAATCCCGACGGCGGTCAAGTGATGTTTACAGAGCTGGAAATTGTGTTCCCAGAATCTGATGCCCCATTGGAAGACCCTTTTGACGATCCCTTGGTTCTGAGCGGCAGTATGACCGTGATGGCGGAAGTAACCATTAATGAAATCCCTGCCTCAAACAATGATATCTTGGCAGCTTTCGTTACGGTAAATGGACAGGAACAACTGCGCGGCAAGGAAAACATTATGGTGGTTGATGGCGTGGCAGGATGCCTCATCCAGATATTCACAGAAACCAACGGCGAAAACATCAGCTTCAAAGTATGGGATTATGATAGACAACTGGTGCTGTCTGCATATCCCGGCGTTGCAAGCCAAGTAAACGGGGTTGTGGGTTCCTGGCCGGATGATATGTACCACATCAATGCCGGCAGCGGAACACAGACTGTGGAAAACCCCGTATTCAATCCTCCTGCGGGAGATTATACAAGCCCACAAAACATTATCCTTAGCTGCCCCACTTCAGGTGCCCAGATCCGCTATACCATCACTGGATCAGAGCCCACCGAAGATTCCGCCCTCTATGTAGATCCCATCCACCTGCCAGAAAACACCATTGTCACCATCAAAGCAAAAGCATTCAAGGAGAATCTGACACCAAGCCATACTGTTAGCGCACATTATGTCATCACAGGAACGGTTGCCACCCCCACCATTACTCCTCCTGGAGGACATTATACAACCCCACAATACGTGGTATTAGATTGCTCCACTTCATATGCCCAGATACGCTATACCATGAATGGAACTGAACCGTCTCAAACTTCTTTCCTTTATACTGCTCCCATCAATCTATCTACAGATTCCAACTACACCATCACAGCAAAAGCATACAAGGTAGGTTGGGTGCCCAGCTCCTCTGTTAGTGCAGAGTATAACATTACCGGAACTGTTGCCCCACCCATCTTCGATCCTCCAGCTGGAATGTATAAGGAAATGGTGGAAGTATCCATCAATTGCCCCCTGCCCAACGCCAATATCCACTACACTCTGGATGGAAGCACACCTGACGAATCATCCCCTCAATATGCAGAACCCATCACCATTACTGAGGATACCACGCTCAAGGCAATAGCATTGAAAACCAATTGGCTGCCCAGTGATATAGTAGAAGCCTCGTATGAAATCATCCCAGTTTCCAACCCCGATGACACCCAGACCCCTCTCTTTACCGGAATACACAACGTTTATCCCAATCCCTTCTCAGACACCGCCACCATCCGTATCGGTATCAAAGGACCCAACCAGGATTATCAGCTGAATATCTATAACCTGAAAGGACAGCGTGTACACCAGTATATGGGCAAAGCAAAAGGATTCCAAGACTACCAT
>JAAYQD010000190.1 GCA_012519465.1 Candidatus Cloacimonadota bacterium | reverse complement strand
TCAACTGGGACAAAACAAGGCATTTATAAAGGTTGAAGCTGGAGTGGGAAGCGCCCCTCAAATCAGAAGGCTCTCCTCCTCCCCTGCAAAGTAAATCATCAACCTCTAATTAAAAGCCCCTGCCCTCAAAAGGTAGGGGCTTTTTGGTTTTCCCTCCAAAACCTCTATTGGGTGCCGCCTAAAATTTCAGACAGAGATTAGCTCTTTATTTCTTGTAAAAGCCTTTCCCAGAGTGTATCTATTGATGAAAAGTATTCATCCGGGCTAACCGGGATATATACGTTCGGGTAGAGGCTGTCAGATGGATCTCTATGTATATCAGGCCGCTGAAAATACTTAACAGAAACTGTGCAGCTTATAGCGGTATTTGGCAATCTAAAACCCACACTTTCGCCATAAGAGGATGGTTTGCCTCCTGTGGGGCTTCCATATAATGTAGCAAGTCCATTATCATGGCATAAGACTGCAAGATCAGCTGCCGAGCTATATGTTTGACTTCCTATAATCAGGATTAGTCTGCCATCAAACTTACGGGGTGGAGTTGACAATGCGGCATTGGGCGCCAATTCTTCCAGCGTCCGAGGTTTGATGAGTGGAGAGCTACCGATATTATAATGCACGGTAAAAGGCAGGTCCGTCTCAATGACTTCATATCCCAAATCAGAAGACAAAGCCTCGTTCATAGTATTCAGATCCATTTGATAGAAATCCAACACCAATTCGCTTATCTTCATACTCGCACCGAAATAGCGTATGGAATCAGGTAAAGAGCAGAATGAAAGGAGGATGTCTCCCATGGTGGAATGGCCTCCCCCATTGTTCCTCAAGTCTATGACCAAGTTTTCAATCCCTAAGCTGTCGATGGTGGAAAAGGCATCATTGAGAAACGATATCCATCCTGCAAAGGGATTATCTGGTGTCCCTTCCGTTTCGCTCATAGCATTGAATTGCAGATAATACACACTATCATCCGGTAGAGCCTGCCCCCAGTAGTTTTCGTTATGTTGGGCTGTTATCCCTGTTTTTATGTTGCCCCAGAGAGAATGTCTATCAGCTTCTATTAAAACGATCTCCATCTGGGTTCCACTGCGTTCGAGGGTCAGATGTAGTGCACCGTCAGAGCTGGCAAGATTCAAAGCCAGCAGGCTGGCAGGATTCCTGAGGTAAAAGGAAACTTGATCGCGGAACAAGTAGATATTTTCTCCAGTAGCCAGCTGCATCAGCCTGTTCATAAATGTTTCCGCATCCATGCCATTGATGCTGATTACCTTAGACCCTATCAGATCTTTGTGTTCTTTGGAAATGATATCCACATACCAGCCAGATTCATGCCACCACAATCCGATAGGGTAAGTTGTTGGGCTTTGACCGGAGTAAGATGCAACCTTGGTATGACCATCCTGCAGTAAGTGAGTAAATGCTCGCAACTTGGTCTCGAATTGCAGAGTGTCGGTCACTGCGGCAAGCTCTTTCATCAAGGTTACACCCTCCTGATAGAAGGCAGGCTGTCTGGCATCAAAACCGGGATGAGAGTCGAGGAGGGTTTGATAGAAAAAATCAAAATCTTCCTGAAAGACATTCAATTGGGCGTTGGGGTTGCTTACAAGATAGCTGGCATTCAATTCACAATGCGTAGCAGATGATAGTAAAAAAAAGATAGAAGCCATTACTGAGATACGGCATAACAGAGTATGTAACCAACTAATGTTTGTAGAGTTTCTCCCAGGCTCTTTACTCATTATATACTCCTTAAGTATATTCTTACATATTCATGTAGATCGTGGTAAGTTCATAGCGATGTGATGACCAACTTCAGTCAAGATATTTATTCTATCTCGACAGATTAATTTGTAGATTCCCATGATGAGCAAAATTCTAGAGTGGATATTCCTCTTCTTTACACCCTCCCCATCCTGTTGTAACCTTCATTACACCATCGTTCCACCTGAAGTCGAAAATACTTCTTGACACATACTGTCAATTTAATTTACAGTCCCATGTAAACAAAGAATTACAAGTGTAAACAAGCGGTGGATATCCGTCTGCTGCTACCAGAAAAAAGACTTTAGAAAGTGAGGTGAAGATGCCAGACAAGTTATATCGGATCATGCACCAATTTGTGTCCGAACGCTTTTTGAGCTCGCGGGTCACGGAGCTTTTGCGAGACCGCACGCAAAGCCATCTGATCGAGCTTTCCGGCAGGTCCGGCTCTGGCAAGTCCTATTTGATAGAGCCTTTGATGGAGCAGATGAAGCTGGTTTATGACCGCGTGATTGTTTTTTCTCCTCACCCCCTATTTTTCAATCAATTTGAAGAGCTGCTTTACCTCTTGGTAGATTTGGATGCGAATAGCTTTGAATCCATTATCGAGGATTATCAGGGGGAATTCCGCACGGGGCGCAAGCACGATTTCTTTTACTATCTCACCTCCATCCTCAAGGAAAAGGAACTGCTCAAACCCCTGCTCTTGATCGTGGATGATTGTGACATCCTGGATGAATTTACCCGTGAGTTTTTGCAATACCTGGTGCTCTTTGCCCAGGATAGCGGTATTCAAGTGGTGGCGCTCACGCAGAGTAAGCTCTTTAGCTTTTCCCATTTCGAGCATATCCCCTCTTTGGGCACGGATGATCTGGAGCAGATCTTACAGATGCTGTTTTCTGGAGACGAGCTGGCTTATGTGAGCGGCAGTGAGGTGTTGCAGCGCATTTCTGATGGCAATCTGATGGCGTTGGAGCATATCTTGGAACAGATGGTGGATCAATCCTCCGGCTTTGATCTGTCCCCATTTTTGGAACACAGCTACGATCCTGCCCAGTTGTATGACCAGCGCCTGGAAAAACTGAGTGCCAATCAAAAGAAACTGTTGATCAGCATGTATGTCTTGGGTGGCGAGCCACAGCCTGCCCAGCTGAAGAGCCTGGGGCTCAGCACTGGGTATAGCCGTGATCTGAAGGAGCTTTCCGGCTATAATCTGATCAATAAAATAGATGACAGATATGTGGTGCAAAAGAAGAAGAGCCTGCAAAGCTGGTTGGATCAAAATCCCAAGCAATTTGCCAGCAAGCTGCGCCAGACGCTGTTGGACCTCATGGCAGATGGGGAAAAGAGCGAACAGATATTGGTTCATCTGATGATCCTGGATGGCTTGTTCGATGCCAAATTGTTCAAGCGGCTCGCCATGCGGCTGGATATGATCTCTGATGCCGCCAGCGTGGTGCAGATGTATAAATATGCCCTCAATCAGGATTTGACGCCCCAACAAGCTCTATCGGCAAACAAACAGCTGGGCATCTCCTCATCTTTGACCAGCGATCGTGATGCGGCGGTGGATTACTTTAGAGCCGCCTTGCAGATTTGCACGGAGAATGGCTTTCCCGCAGAGGAGATCGTGTGGCATCTGGCATCCAATCTCTTTGCGCAAAACTCCTCCAGTTTTGCCCTGGAAATCATCAAAAAGTATTCCCCTTCCACCATCGATGAATATTGGAAGATCAAAATCCTGCTCTTGAAGGCAGATATATTGGCAGAATCTGAACAGTTCAACCCTGCTATCGAGGTGTTGGAAGGCGTATTGGCATCCATGGGCAACGTGGAAGACAAGATGCGTCGCTATCAGGTGCAAGCCGAAGCCAAAAAGACCAAAGGCAAGATCCACTATTACATCAATGAATTGGATCAGAGCGAAGAGGCGTTCAAAGACGCCGAAACGATGTATAAATTGGCGCAGGATCATGGTGGGCTGGCGGCTATCTACAACAATCTGGGCGTGCTGTATATGTTTCAAGGGGATTGGGAACGCAGTGAGCAATACTTCCTGCGCAGCCTGTCCATCGAAAAACAGTATTATAACCTCAATGGCATTTCTGTGTGTTATAACAATCTGGGTGGCTTGATGGATGACAAGGGTGATGCAGCGCGCTCCCTGCACTATCTGGAAGAAGCGCTAAAGCTGCAAAGACTGCTCAATGAACCCTACAATATCACCAATATTTACAACAATATCGGCATCACCCTGATGGATCACGGAGAGTATGACAAGGCGGAGGAGGCGCTCAAACGCTCCCTGGAAACCGCTGTGGAATTTGGCTTTTTCCGCAATACCATTGCCTCGCTCAACAATCTTGGCGGCTTGTATTTCAAGCTTGGGGATTGGAACAGGAGCATAGAGCTCTATGAGCAGGCAATCGAGAAATCTGAGGAAAATAACTTTAATGAAGGGCTCTTGCGCTCTTTCAACAATCTGGGCGAAGTGTATGAAAAACAGGGCGAATTGAATCTGGCTTACGACCTTTATTTCAAGGGGCTGGAGCTGTTACCCTCCGTGAATGATGACTATATCAAGGCGGAGCTGTATGGCAATCTGGGCAGCGTGCTCACCCGCCTGCACGAATTCAAAAAGGCATATCGCTATCTGGTGGAAAGCCTGGACTTCTTCAAATCCATCAATGCCCGGGACAAGATCATCGAGGGCTATCAAAAACAATCTTATTACTTTATCCTGTCCCACAATCATGAGAGCGGCGAATACTATATCTCGCAGGCACTGGAGATGGCGACGGAGCAAAACCGCAGCTATGAAATCGGCAGAGCCCTGTATCTGAAAGCGCTGTTGGAACGCAAAAACCCGGAAGTGGCAAAAGAGCATCTGGATGAGGCCATCCAACACTTTGTGGGCACCAATAGCGATTATGAACTGGCGCTTGCCAATTATGAACTGGCGGAAATCCTGTATGAATTGCAGGATTGGGAAAAAGCCCTGGAAATCCTGAAGAATAACAAGAAGATCATCCAGCGCTTTGGCTCCATCAAACTCTTGGAACAAAACGACATCCTG
>JAAYQD010000011.1 GCA_012519465.1 Candidatus Cloacimonadota bacterium | reverse complement strand
GCTATATCTCTCACTTTGAAGTGAGGGTGTATCGTGATGAGGTGCTGTTTTTTAGCGGGATAATCGATACATCACAACTGAGCTTTGATGTGGAGACGGGCGTGCTGAATATCACGTGTTATGATAAGATAAAGCTGTTTTCGATCTATGCTGATTTGGTGCATTATTATGGGCAGACAGCCGGGTATTTGCCACAGTGGATATTGGCGTATTTTATACAGGATATCGAGGCAAGGATACCGATTAAGATCAATAGCTATTCCGGTGGGTTTGAGCTGCCGGTGATGGAGGTGGAGGGTGGCGATCCCCTGACATTGGCGCGAGTGGACTATGCAAAGCTGCTTGAGCGTCCTCCTGGTTATGGATGGGTTTATACCTATCATCCATCGGGATGGAGTGAGCCATATTGCGGTTATCGGTATGACCCACTTTCTGGCAGTATCGTTTATTTATTTGCGCATAAGGTGATCGTCCAGGCGGATTATTCCAGCCCGGTGACAACGCGCTGGCAGGGGCGGTATTTGGGCAGGATCGTGAGAATTTTTAACGGCATCTGCGTGGATGTGAAAGAGCATGGGCAGGTGAGCGGCTGGGTGGAGGATTTGGCGCAAATCGATAGTGATGCCCAGGCGTTGATTGATTTTTTTGTTAATAATGGAGTAGCGGAGAACAGCCTTTATAATCTGAGCGAGGACGTGAGCCATGATGGGCGAGAATATAGCCAGGAGCATGAGGGCGGCGAGTATGTGGAGGTGAAATGTAGCGGCAATATTATGCCGACGCGCATTCATCCTGGGAACGCCTACCTGACTTATCGAGCGGATACCACGGAGAGCATCCGGGTGTTGCAGGCGATGTTGATGATGTATAACGCCACCATCCTGACGGATAAAACTGGCCGCGTGATCCTGAAGAACAAGGACAAGTATGATGCGGCAGTGATAGATATAAATAGCGATGATGTGGTGAAATTTTCCACAAAGCGGGGCAATCATGAGAATCCGGATATGAACATCCTGGACGTATTGGCCGGGGATGCTGCCTTCCTCAAAGAGAAAGTGAGGGATTATCTGGTTGGTTTTTATGATGCCAAATGGAGCTGTGACGCTTTGATAGATGACATAAACAAGTATAATCTGGAGCTGCAATCCAAAATCCGGATTGAGGGCAAGACATACGCCATCACGGAGATTGAGCGGGATTATCAAAAGGATGAATATAAGGTGAAAGCATGGCTGATATGAATGGATGGAAGCTGGTGCGGATGGGACAGTATGTGGCTCACTTCTTCCACTGCCTAAATGGCATGGTGCATTATAAGCCGGACAGGAAGTATCGGGTGGATAAGCGGAGTGCGTTTGATCCCACCGTGAGGATATTGCGCGGGGAGTATCGAGAGGATACATTTGAACTGGAGGGCATCCTCCTGCCAGACCAGTATGAGACGTTGGTCAATTATCTGATGGGTGATGGACAGATGTATCTGGAATATACTGCGCATCCTGGCAAAAACGTGCAATTCCCGGTGAGAGTGACGCGGATGCCGGAGCAGCCTGATGATCTGCATGAATATCCGGAAGCGGTGAAATTCACACTGCAATCGAGCTATATCGGCGCTCCGACGTATGTGAATCCTGATCTGCAATCCTTTGAAGATCAGCATGAGATTGTGATTACCAATTGATGAGAGGATGTGATGTATAGATATGGTTTGAGCTATTATAAGATGGAGAACAACGTGCGCGTGCCGCAATCCGGAGTGGATATCCGGCTGTTGCGTCCAGGACAAAGCTGGGCAATGGGGCTGCCTCTCATAGAGGTGGAAGAGAGCGGATATTATGAGTGTATCATCGAGCACGAGGATGATTGTGGGTATTATGAGGTGTGGGATGATGTGGTGTCTCCCTCTGGCGGATTCACTGGCAAGACGTGCTATATCGGACAGCTTGATTCCAGAGCCATTCAGAATGCCGTCATCTTCGCCAATCACATTCAAGATGGGGCGGTGATCGCCAGCAAGATAGCCAATAACTCTATTAGCAGCAATCACCTGGCAGACGAACTCTTTACCCTCTCTAAAATACAGCATGAAGTGCAGGACCAGAATTATGGGAAAGGGGACGTGAGCAATAATACTCCAGCAACGACAGATGATGAGTATATCACGCATATCCTGCAAAGCGAATACAGCGAAGAGCCCCTGGTGATGTTATCCAATCAATGTAATTCTCATATATACATAGTAAGCGTAAAAGAAAATAATGCGGAGGTAACGGTCATTTTGAGGATTGGTGCGGTGCATGAAGCGCAGCCGCTGGAGTACCAAATAATAGCCTTCCCTAAATGATCTTTGCAAGAATGATGAGCTAATATGCAAGAATGATGACCTGACGCCTGGTGATGATATTTGAAATAATGGCATCCCCCGGCGGAGCTCTGTCCACCCAAAAAAATCGATTTGCAAAATTGGTGAGCTGATTTGCAAGATTGAGTGAGCGGGCACATTTGGCAAGTCATTTTTTTTACCAAAGGGGAGGCTGAAAAAACGGTTGACAAATTAAGCTTGGTTTTCTATTTTGTCACTTCGCTTATGGATTTGCACTGCGAATGCAGAAGCAGACCAAAATTTGAGGTGGAATGATTATGAATATACCGTTAATTTGGTATCTTGCTCCTTTGGGGGCTACGGTGGCACTGGCCTTTGCGCTGATCTTTTATTATCAAGTGAAAGCTCATCATCCGGGCAATCCGCGCATGATTGAGATTGCAGGCTTTGTGAGGGAAGGTGCTTTTGCATATTTAAGGCAGCAATATAAGGGTGTGATTCTCTTTTTTGTTGGTGCTTTTATCGTTTTTCAAATTATGTCATTGGGCTTGAAGGTGTTGCATCCGCTTGTGCCCTGGGCATTCCTCACCGGAGGCTTTTTCAGTGGTTTGGCGGGGTTTATCGGGATGAATATGGCAACCTTGGCATCCAACCGCACCGCCCAAGCCTGCACGGAGAGCCTCAATAAGGGGCTGCAGGTGTCTTTCAGAGCGGGCAGCGTGATGGGGCTCACAGTGGTGGGCTTGGCGCTAATCGATATTTCAGCATGGTTTTATATCTTAAACTACTATGAAGTGCCGCTCAATACCATCGCCGTCATCATGCTTTCCTTTGGCATGGGAGCTTCCACTCAGGCGCTGTTTGCCCGTTTGGGCGGAGGTATCTTTACCAAAGCGGCAGACGTGGGGGCAGACCTGGTGGGCAAAATAGAAGCCGGCATCCCGGAAGATGATGCCCGCAACCCTGCCACCATCGCTGATAACGTGGGTGATAACGTGGGAGACGTTGCCGGAATGGGCGCCGATCTGTATGAAAGCTATGCCGGTTCCATCCTTGCCACGGCTTCCCTGGGCATGGGTGCCGTGATGATGTTGGGTCCTGAATTTGCAAAGTATCAATTGAACTTCCTCATCGCACCCATGGTGTTGGCTGGCATCGGAGCCTTGCTCTCCGTATTT
Organism: Candidatus Cloacimonadota bacterium; assembly: GCA_012519465.1. Lineage (GTDB taxonomy): Bacteria > Cloacimonadota > Cloacimonadia > Cloacimonadales > Cloacimonadaceae > UBA3900. The sequence continues at coordinate 3,013 of JAAYQD010000011.1, read as the reverse complement.
GGCATCTTTATGGTGCGCACAAAAGAAGACGCCAGTACCAAAGACCTGATGTTTGCCCTCAATAAAAGCGTCTATTTCAGCTCTGCACTCATCGCAGTGGCAGCATTTTTCGTTACCAAAAGCCTCCTGCCGCCAGATTACTATTTTGGCGTGTTCTTATCCAGCATTATAGGGCTATTGACCGGCATACTGATAGGATGGTTCACAGAGCGTGCCACTTCCCATAGCTACAGACCCACGCAACGGATAGCCAGGCAGAGCAGGTTTGGAACGGCAACGGTTATTTTGGAAGGAATCAGCGTGGGCATGAGCTCCACTGCCGCTCCGGTGATCACCGTGGTGGTGGGCATCATGCTGGCATTTATCAGCAGCCACGGTTTCCAATCCATCGAGATGGGCCTGTATGGAATAGGCTTTGGCGCTGTGGGCATGCTTGCCACATTGGGCGTCACCTTGGCAACCGATGCCTTTGGTCCCATTGCCGATAATGCTGGTGGCAACGCCCAGATGAGCGGCCTCTCTGAAATCGTGCGCGAGAGAACAGACAGCCTGGATAGCGTTGGCAACACCACCGCAGCCACAGGCAAAGGCTTTGCCATTGGCAGCGCAGCGCTCACGGCGATGGCGCTCTTGGCGGCATATCTGGAAGAGGCACGGGCAGGGCTGTTGATGGTGTATGACAAGGTGGGCAAAGTACCCTTCTTCAAGATCAAATACAGCCGTGGCGCATGTGAGACGATCAACGTCTCCAGGGCATCCATCCAGGATTTTATCAATTACTACCAGATACATGTGTTGAACCCCAAGTTTTTGATGGGAGTATTTATCGGTGCCATGGTGGCATACCTGTTTTCCGCCCTCACCATCAAGGCTGTGGGCAGAGCGGCAGGGAAGATGGTGGGCGAAGTGCGCCGTCAGTTTGACGAGATTCCCGGCATCCTGGAAGGCACCAGCCTGCCGGATTACAAATCCTGCGTCACCATCTCCACCAAAGCAGCCCAGCGTGAGATGGTGGTTCCCGCCATCGTGGGCATTGGCACCCCGATAGTGGTGGGTTTGATCTTTGGTGTGGCAGGCGTCTTGGGCGTTTTGGCAGGTGCCTTATCCGCTGGATTCGTGCTGGCCATCATGATGAACAATGCCGGTGGTGCCTGGGATAACGCCAAGAAGTTTGTGGAAACCGGAGAATGCGGCGGCAAAAACTCCCCTGCCCATACCGCCACCATCGTGGGAGATACCGTGGGTGATCCCTTCAAAGACACTGCCGGTCCCTGCATCAATATCCTCATCAAGCTGATGAGCATGGTGTCTATTGTCTTTGTGGGTGTGATCCTCAGCTATTCTCTATCTGTGGAAAGGATTCAGCCGCCTATGACCAGTATCAAGATCAAGGAAGAAATCCACAACGAGATTATCCCCATAGATAAAACCGATCCCCATTCCCAAGGGCACTTTTTGCCACGGGAGATGGATGAGGAATCGGGCTTTAGAAATTGTGGGGAAAAGTGGCAGGCGGAATCTCAAAAGGCGATAGAGGCTGCCAAAAAGGAAATGGAAGAAGATGCTAAAGCCAAAGAGGCTTTGAAGTAGTAGATTATAAAGGGAAGGGCGTCTAAAAAAAGAAACGGGAGACCTAAAAGCTTTAGCTAAGCCAAAGCCTTTAGGTCTCCAAATATCAGTTCAATTTCCCGGGCAGCGGCTTCATCGCTATCCGATGCATGCACGGCGTTTTCCATGATGCCTTCCGCATAAAGGCTGCGGATTGTGCCCTGTTCGCGCTTATCGGGGTCTGCATCACCCACCAGCTCACGCAGCTTTTGCACTGCATTTCTGCGGGATAGGTGCAGGGCGATGGTATCCCCCGAACACATGAAGCTTACCAGCCTCTCATAGAATTCCTTGCCCTTGTGCATGGCATAAAAAACCCCTGCGGTTTCGCAATCAAACTTTAGTATTTTGATGTTTCTAAGCACAAAGCCATTCTCTTCCACGATGGAGATGATGTGCCCGATATGCTTGTGCTGCACGGCATTGGGCTTGATCAGAAACAGGGTTTGATCAGTCATCTTTTGGTATAGACGGTCTCGATATAATCCAGGGCTGCCACTTTGATGGAAATATCGCGGCTGAGCACGGAGCTCATCTTTACCTTGTGTTTCAGGATGTCGGTCCAGATTTCACTTACTTCGTTGGCTTTGAATTCGATGGCGGTATACTGTTTCAGCATATCCTGATAGAATTCATCACGGTCGGAATCCACTCTGGCAATCACCAGTTTGTGGCTATCCGGGCAGAGGTCATAATCTTTGTAGCGAATGTCGATAACGGCATAGCCAAGCTTGAGCAAGTTCTCAAAATTGATCTGCAGATCGTTGTTTGTAGTCATCTATTGTCTCCAATATGAGTTATTTTATAGACAAAAAACGCCATTGACGTTTTGTGTATCCAATCTTTTAAGTGTGTTGCAATGCGTCAAGCACAATATTATTATTTGTGTCCCACACAGCTTTGCAATAGCCTAACATGATAATAATTAGTAAGATAGATAAAGGAGAAAGCGATGTCTTTGTTCCAGCTGGATTCCAGCTATCAACCCTCCGGTGATCAGCCAGAGGCAATCGCCGAGCTGGTGGAAGGTATCCGCAAGGGACCCTCTCACCAAGTATTATTGGGAGTTACAGGCAGCGGCAAGACCTTCACCATTGCCAATGTGATTGCCCAGTTTGACCGCCCCGTGCTGGTGCTTTCTCACAACAAGACCTTGGCGGCACAGCTGTATGGGGAGTTCAAGCAGCTTTTCCCCCATAATGCCGTGGAATACTTCATCTCTTACTACGATTATTATCAGCCGGAAGCCTATATCCCCGGCAAGGATATCTATATCGAAAAGGATAGCGATATCAACGCCCAGATAGAAAAGCTGCGCCTCAGAGCCACGATGAGCCTGATGGAGCGGCGGGATGTGATCATCGTAGCATCCGTCTCCTGTATCTATGGCTTGGGGGTGCCGGAG
>JAAYQD010000189.1 GCA_012519465.1 Candidatus Cloacimonadota bacterium | reverse complement strand
GTTGCAGCTTGACACCAAAACCAGTTTAGATATTGTTCACCGTCCTTCGTGACAACCACGAGGCAGGTTGCAGCTTGACACCAAAACCAGTTTAGATATTGTCCGGACATCAACGTCAAGCAAGGCGTGCAAGTTGCAGCTTGACACCAAAACCAGTTTAGATATTGTGTTGGCCCCATAAGTGCCATAAAGGATAACCGCTTATGGGGTTAATCACAATCTAAAACCTCATCATCTTCAGAGAATATCAGCAGTTGTTCGGGATTATTTTTCTTTTTCTTCCTTTTTCTATCATAGAGATGGATTATGGATCCAAATTGTTTATCAGTGAAGGAGATAATACTCACCTTGCCTTTTTCTGGTATGTTTTCACAGATGGTTTTATGGATGGAATCTGTTTTTTCCCGTGAACCACAAAAGCGGGCATATACGGAAAACTGGCACATGCCAAAGCCTTGTTTTTCCAAAAACTTTCTAAATTTGGTGGCAGCCTTACGGTCTTTTGCCGAAGTCACCGGCAAATCAAACATCACCATCATCCACATAAGCCTGTATCCGCTAAGCATTCACTCTAAAATGGGAAATTGAAGAAGAGGCTTTTTTTGATTTAGAGATTCGATAAATTGATATACAATGGTAAGCATGCTTTGATCCAAGTGTACCCTCTTTCCCTGAAAGTTAATCTGGGTTTTGAGGATGGATATCAGTTCTTTTTTGATGGCAGGTGTAAGTGCATCATGGTTTTGGGTGGCAAGAGCATGGACCTTTATATCTATAAATGGCCTAAAGGGCTCCATGATATCATCTGCCAAACAAAAGGGATTCATCATATTGCGATGATTTACTCCCAGTTCCGGCAAAAGCCCGGTGCCCACAATGGCTCTGCAAATTGCCGCTCTGATAATTGCATAGCCATAATTGAGAAAGGCATTGATGCCCGGCAGCTCTGGATCTCTTTTGAAAGACTCTTCAAACAGCCTGTTCCAATACCTTCTGGCAGCCACAGCCTCGCTATTATCGGCATCTCCCGAGCGCACATTCGTGGCAAGGAGCACCATATCCTTATACTCCTTTTTCAGCTTTTTCAATACATTTGACTGATTTGAGATCTTGGCTTTGACGATAGATTGCCATAGCTGCTTGCGCAAAGGCACACTTGCTTTAATCTGGGTTTCAATCCTTTGCTTGCGATACACGTTTTGAGATGTGGAGAGCAGCATACCGATGGGCATGGCGTTGTTACCACATATTAGAAGCGGAATATTGGCTTCCGCGAGTCGTATCAGCGTTTGGTTTGAAAACTGGGCACCATAGGAATTGACAATTATACAGCCAATATTATCCAAGGGATGCCTGTGTTGCTCGGCTTTATCTTCAACAGTCACAAAGCCTTTGCTAACGCTGATTCTGATATTCTGTTTATCAATTTCCAGTATCTGCATCCACACTGCCTGCCTTGGGGTCAAACACCCTGCCCATGATATCGATTCCTGCCTTTGCTGCATTAGCCATCATTAAGGCTCTGGGATTATATTGTTCTCTAATATTCTCCATATCTTTAGTTTTTTTTGCCACGTATATCTCACGCAAATAAACGATTTCTCCCGACATTTTTTTAACTCTGCGCAGCTCTCTGATTCCTTTATCGTTTGTATAGGCCACGATGTCGTTTTTGTAGAGCCGCATAATCTTTTTTCCTTTGGGATAATCCTTTTTCCATTGGGGAGCAAAATCTGGTTGATGCGCCTCATACATGGAGACAATTTCCATCTCCCACATACACTTGGGATCGGTGGGGTCTTTGAGATAGATTTCAGCAAAGAGATTTCCACCGGATTGGTAGTATTTATATATTTTGCCAGTTTTGTCAGCAACGGGAATCATGGTATCTAATGAGGCTCTGAATTCTGTTTTTACTTTTTTCACGTTGTTTGCCATACCCCACTGGGAAAGCTGATCTTTAAATTCACTTGGTTTCCCCCCATATGTATCGGCTATTTTGAGCAAGGCTTGTTTGATGTCAGGGTCGATAATCTTTTCAATATCTTTTATACTAAGATCCTCAATGGCGATGCGTTTGGAAAAGAATGCGTATTTATCATTTTTGGTATCCGGTCGTACGAATCCGTAAGCCGTATCCTTTGCAAGAGCACCTGCCGTTTGGTTGCGTGCAGTTAGCTTTCTGGGATTGGGCTGATCAGGTTTGTGGGATACGGCAATGGTATTCACTCTTCTTTTAAAATCTTCCCATGAAAATCCTGTATACGGCGCTGGCACCTGCTCAATAAAACGATCCACGCTTTTCTCAATACTATCTGCAATCCCCTTTACCATGGATCTGGTGGTAAGCGCAGTTACAAAAGCATCGATGGCATGGTGTCTGTGATCGGCACGTTCCTTATGGTCACCTTCACTCAAAACCGAATTGAGCCCCCATTTGCTTCTGAGCAAAGCCGTGTGACGCCCAGTGATGCTCCATACATTGCTTTTGCCGCTTACATAATACATGTACTTCATAGCTACTCTGCTCATATAGCGGGTGTCGTTCAGCATTCTGGCAATCAGTTCTTCCTTATCTACATAACGGTCCATGGCATCTTTTTGGAATCTCCATCTTTTGTTATCGGGCAAGTTTTGGGCACGCCTTTGGATTTCTTCCCAGTTATAACCGTCTTGGCTGTGTCCAAATGCTTCCCAGGGAGAGCGTTCTTTTTTATAGCGGTTTGCATCCAGATAACATAAGATTTTATTGGCAATGCCATCATCGTAGGTTTTGGATTTGGGCAAGATATGATCGATCTGGATGGCAGGAGAGAAGAGATCCGTGATATTGATTTGTTTCCCAGTATAGACGCAGCGGCGATCTATCTCTTCCGGGGATATCTCTTGCCAAAGCCTCACTTTGAGCCTGTTTGCATAATTAATATCCTGATAATTCCTTTCCAACAGACTATCTATTTCTTCGTTGATTTTCTTGTTTTGGTTCATTCGTTTTTTGATTCTATCTTTTTCTTTGCCGCTCAGCTTCAATTCCTTGCCCAATTCCAACACAATTTCCTTTGGTCCGCCATAGCGTATGCAAAGGGTATTCACCAGTTTTTGGAGCTGGTTGAGAGCTATATGCACAGTGGGATTGTTTATTCTGCCCCATTTATCAGCTTGGGCATCGTTTGTATTTCTGTTTAGGGCTATTGTCTCCTGGGTTAATAACTCACCATAATAGGGCAGGTTCCCTTCATAGTATTCAGCCTTCACATCATCTCCTGAGTGTGAAAAGCCCTCCTCTGCGCAGGCATCGGAGTATATCATTCTATTCCTCATGTGAGGTATTAACCGCTTGAGCGCTGCAACACTGAGATTGCCGTAAGCATCGGGAAGATGGACATCAAGCAGCGTATTTGCGATAGCGTGAGGCACATGCAGATTTCCCATTTCAATCAAGAAGGGTTCATCATCAAGATCTGATATCATGATATTGATAGCTTTCTCTTTCAGCTCTTCATTGGCTTGGTACCACCAAGCTTTTGTCTCTTCATCTGCCTTGGAGCTGATCGCCATCCAAGTTTGATCTCCCAATAGCTTTTTGCGTTCGTTTGTTTCCAGATTAAACCTATAATCCTCAGCTTCTTTTTCCCACAGATCTTTGCGCATTTTTTTGAATGTGACTTCCTTATTGTGGATCAGCAGGTGTAAAAGCTTGGCGTGTTGATCGTCATCCAGCAAAACCGTTTCTCCTGTGAAGATATTGATTGCTTTGAGGTTATTGAGGTCTTGTAGGATTCTAAATTCCTGAAACAGTGGATGGGCTTTGGGGGCTCTTTCATGCTCTGGCAATAGCTGACACTTGCCCTTAACCTGTGGCAGGAGTGGCCTCTGGGTAAATATGATATCTTCAATATCTTGTTTGAAGGCATCAGTGTAAATGGGGTTGAACGATGCTTGGGTATCCCATATTTTATGGAACTCATCCAAGACAATATCTCGCGTGGGGAAGATGGGCATCGGCTCTCTTTCGTTTATCTCATAGCGAAACTTTACAGATTTGCTCATGTTTCTTGCATTTTTGGGCGTCTCATTGTAGCGGTGCCACAGATACTCTCCCATAGTTCTTGATCCGTATTCTTGTAGTTGTGTTTGTAGGTTTTCAATAGCTTCGGATAGTTTGGTGGTTTTATCACTCAGCACCTTTCTATTGCTTCTAAAACCTCTTTTGCGGGCAAGATGGATGAGTGCTCTACAAAACACAGCGGGGCTCAATTCCTCATCAAGTGCTTTTGCCCTTAAACGCAATGGGTTCATCTTGAATACTTCGTCTCTTTGCAGCCTGTCTTCTGGCAAAAGCCCATGCTCTGTCATATAGATAATAAGATCCCTAATTCTCTCCAAATATCTATCCAGATTACGACGCTGCCCCCTGTATGACCTCGGGCAACGCTTAGAGGCGTTTCTGTTTTAGCCTCTCGACCATCATGAAAAATGCGAACACCCATATCGATAATGCCCATTACTTCGTTTTCCTTTGAAAGCCCTAACATGCACCACCCCAATGAGGTAGCACCCAAATCGATGCCTAAACGATAAGAAAGTTTCTTGTTTTCCATTTTTTCGCTTGACTCCTTTACATAGTTTCTAAAACTTGTTCATAGAATCCAAATTAACAAAGCTGGTTTTGGTGTCAAGCTGTTAATAAGGATTTTCCAACAAATGCGAAGTCGGACTTGATCTGGCTTCG
>JAAYQD010000188.1 GCA_012519465.1 Candidatus Cloacimonadota bacterium | reverse complement strand
TTTCCAGCCCTTTGCAAAGGCAAAGCTGACGAGGGTGAGTAGCATTGTGAAGATTACGAGTCTTTTCATTGTTATTCTGTTCTCCTGTATTTATAGATGTGGTTTTTAACTCCAGATACCTTGTTCTGTGAGTTTCAATTTGATGGTTTCGGTCAAAGCTGCCTGCACGGCGCCCATATCGGCATTGTTCACGTGGGGATATATTCCAAATTTGATTCCATCGGGGTTTGCGTCTTCAATCACGATGGCAGGGGCGGGGTCCTTGAGGATGCGCTCATCTGCATCAATGATGCCCTGCAAGAGCTGGCGCACCTTGGCTATCTCTGAACTGGCGGGGACAGCCACGCTGAGCTCGATGCGGCGTGTGGGCATGGCGCTGAAATTCGTAATGGCACCACCTGCGATGGGGGTATTAGGGATGATCACCTTCTTGTTGTCTGAAGTGAGGATAATGGTGTTGAAGATACCCACTTCTTCCACCTTGCCTTCCGTTCCGGCGGCGATGACCACATCACCCACCTTGAAAGGACGGAAGAGAATCAGCATCACTCCGGAGGCGAAGTTGCTGAGCGAACCTTGCAGAGCCAAGCCAACAGCCAAGCCTGCGACACCAATGATGGCTACCAGGGAGGTGGTCTGCACTCCCAGCTTGCCAATGGCGGCGATGATCACAAAGATGAGCAGAATGGCATAAACGATGTTTGTCAAGAAAGTGACGAGGGTTTGATCCATCTTGCTCTTGTTCAGCATCTTGCGCATCATGTTTGTGATAATGCGCACCACCCATTTTCCAATAATATAAATTAAGATTGCGGCGATGAGGTTGATACCGTTTGTTTTCACATACGGCAGTGCCTTGGTGAGGATATTACTCCAATCCATGTTGTGTCTCCTTAAAATGATTAATGTTTTTTTGCAAATCAGACTTTTTGATTTTGGTTTCTATAAACAGAGTAATCAGAATTTTGTTTCATGCAAGTAATTTTGACATCATCTGTTTTCACAAAGGTTTCAGGCACCTAAGTTTAATCTGGGCACACTCTCCTGGGCAGGCATTAATTGGATGCATCCAAATAAGATATATCTGATGAATCTGCTGCATTTACAGGCTTAAGGGATGCTTTGCAGTGTGGGGTCATGATTTTGATTGACGTTTACAAGCATTGTAAAAAAGTGTCCTTTACTACTTTGGTAACTAATGAATAAGATGAATCCTTTGTTTACAGCGGATTTGCTCCGCATAGTCCAGCGTTTTGAAAGCAAGGGGCAGTGCCTTGAATATATGGCACAGCTCTTGGCACAGAGCGGCTGTTTGATGATGGTGGATCGCTATCTGGCGTCCATCAAAAGCCGTGAAGACGTGATGAGCACCGGCATCGGGCACGGCATTGCCATCCCCCATGCGCGGGATGAATCCGTCACCTGTCTGCGGATAGCCGTGTGTTTGATACGCGAAGGAATGGATTTTTTGGCATTGGATGACCAGCCAGTGAGCTTGGTCTTTATGTTAGCGGTGCCAGAAGACAAAAACAAGGAATACATGAAGATACTGCGCAGCCTGTCTGAATATCTGAGGCAGGAGGATCTGCGGCAGCGTCTTTTAGATGCAAAAGATGAAAGGGAACTTTTTGGATATGTTCAAGAAATCGAAAGAGATTATCTGGCTCGCGCTCTTTAGCCTGCTTGCCTTTGGGCTGTGGGGCGTGAATGAGAATGCGGGCAGCACCGGCTTCAACACTCTGAAGACGGTATATTCCGCACGTGCCCTGGCATTGGGGCAATCGCTTACCGGCGAGGCAAAGAATCCGGATGGCATCTTCTTCAACCCTGCCGCCATCCTCAACGTGCCCGGCACAGAGATCAGCAGTACCTACTGCAATTACTTTCTGGATGCCCAGGGCGGGCAATTGCAGCTCCTTTTGCCCAAGAACAAGTTTTCCGCGTGGGGATTTGCCCTGCGCTATATGGATTTTGGCAAGATGGAGCGCACGGAGGTGGATCAATTTGGTAACCTGGTGGACGATCTGGGCACCTTTGGCGCATACAATATCAGCGGCTCCATCACCATGTCTCAATTCCTGAGCAAGGCATTGGATGCGGGCGGCAGCGTCAAATTTGTCTATGACCAATTGGATGACGCCTCTGCTGCGGCTGTGGTCTTGGATTTGGGTGTGATTCATCACCCGGTGAATGAGAGGGTGAAGGTGGGCGTATCAGTGCGCAATCTCGGCTTTCAGATCAGCCACTATAGCGATACCAAATACAAAGAGAGCATGCCCTTCACCTTTGCCGCAGGAGGCAGCTATGATTTTACAGACAGACATTATGCCTCTTTTGAAATCAACAAAGCCAACGGTGAGAACTTTAACCTGCGCCTCGGCTATGAACACACCTTCTCTCCCTTCTTCCAGCTGAGGGCGGGCTTTCGCTCCAATGCCGGGGATTATTACAGCGGCGGAACGCTGGGCTATCTCTCCGGGCTGTCCCTGGGCGCCGGCTGGAATTGGAAAAACTATCGTGTGGATTATGCCGTTTCCTCCTATGGAGACTTGGGCTTGGTAAATCAGCTCACCTTGGGCTACGACTTTTAAGGTGGGAGGTGTGAAGAAGGTGGAGAAACGTGACTTCTTATTGGAACTGGGCATGGAGGAGATTCCTGCGGGGCATTTCGGAGCGGCTTGTGAATGGTTGAAAGAGAGTTTTATCAGTTTTATACAGGCATCCCGCCTGGGCTATGAAGACCTGCTGGTGAGCGGCACCCCACGGCGCTTTTTCATCCGCGCCACCCAGGTGCCCATGGCTCAGACAGATCTGCGCCTGGAGCGCAGCGGTCCTGCCCTCAGGATATCCTACAATGAAGATGGAGAGCTCACTCCCGCTGCCCTTGGTTTTTTGAAAAAGAACAGCGCCAGCCCCTCCGATATCTATATCCAAAAGACGGATAAGGGGGATGTGATAGCCGTGAGCATCCGGCAAAAGGGCAAGAGCTTCAGCCAGCTGCTGCAGCCCTGGCTGGAAGAGCTGTTACCCAAGTTTCCCTTTCCCAAAAAGATGATCTGGAAGAACAGAGAACTGGCGTTTTCCCGTCCCTTGCGTTGGATTTGCCTGCTGTTTGGTGATGAACCCCTGCCCCTGCAGGTGTATGGCATCAATAGCGGCACCGTCACCTTTGGCAATCGCTATCTGGGTTTGGAGCGTCCTTTGCAGGTACCCTCGGTGGATGCATATTTGCCTATCCTCAAAGAGAATAGCGTGATTGCCGATAGGGAAGAGCGACTGGCATTGATCCAGAAAGGACTGGAAGCCGCTGCCCTTGAGGAAGACCATCAGGTGGCTCCCGATGAACGCCTGGCGCAGACTGTGTGTGACCTCGTGGAATATCCTTCCGCCGTGGTGAGCAGCTTTGACGAGCGCTTCCTACGCCTGCCGGAAAAGATTATCATCTCCACCATCAGCCAAAACCAAAAGTACTTCTGCGTGAAAGACGCATCAAACAAGCTGGCAAGCCAGTTTGTCTTTATCTCCAATGGCGATGTGGCAAAGGCGGAGATCATCAGGAAAGGCAATGAAAAGGTGGTGAATGCCCGCCTGGAGGATGCCCTGTGGTATTTTGAAGAGGATACCCGCCAGCCTCTGGAGAGCTATCTGCCTGCTTTGGAGGACGTGGTGTTTCATGCGAAGCTTGGCACTTTGGCAGACAAGGTGCGCCGCATCACAGCCCTCTGTGAATGGATGTGCAGCCAGCTGAACCTCCCGGATAGACTTGCGCAGAAGATACTGCGCACAGCCCAGCTGGCAAAGGCAGACCTCGTTACCAGCATGTTGGGTGAAAAGGAATTTACCAAGCTGCAGGGCTATATCGGCAAGCAGTATGCCTTGGTTTCAGAGGAAGACGAGGAGGTGGCAGAGGGGATATGGGAACATTATGCCCCGCGCGGCTCCAACGATGCCCTGCCCCAGAGCCTTACCGGTGCCGTGGTGGCTGTTGCAGACAAGCTGGATACCATCTGCGGCATGATAGGCGTTGGCTTGATGCCCACCGGCTCTGCTGATCCCTTTGCCTTGCGCAGGCTGGCTTTGGGCTTGTGTCAGATACTTTTGGAACGGGGTTGGGAGCTATCCTTGCAGGAACTGGTGGCAAAGAGCTTTGCCATCCTTAGCGATAAGCTCACAATGGAAGAAGGTGCAGAGGCAAAGAGCCTTGCCTTCATCCGCCAGCGCGTGGAGTGGCTC
>JAAYQD010000187.1 GCA_012519465.1 Candidatus Cloacimonadota bacterium | reverse complement strand
GAATGCCGGAATAGGTGCCGGGGAAGGCGTTCAGGTCTACAAGCCGGGTGGGATCATAAAACCGGTATTCTGCCAACACATTGCCTATAAAGGAGGATCCATCAGGCTTCACAAAGGCATCTGCGGGGATGGTGATCGTGTTTACGCCTTCCTTCAGCTCGCTGCCAATCGTAGAGGCAAAAGTCCTGGTGATAGGCGTGCGGAGGGAGTTTTCAAGATAGCTGGTGCGACCTTTGCTTACCACCGCATTCTTCTGGTTTCCGATATAGCCTTCCTTGGCAAAATTAACCAGTACATGAGAGCCTACTTCCACTCCAGGAAGAATGAACTGACCCTCGCTATCCGTGAGGGTGCTATTTGTGCCCACGCTTACCGTCACTCCTTCCAAAGCAGCCCTTTCATCACCCAAAACCCTGCCGGCGATGGTGCCTGTATCAATTACCACATCAGGTTTGGTGGGTTTCTTTTCGGGACATGCAGTGAGCAGCAGCAATGCCATCAATAATAAGGCAATCTTGCCAATGTTGTAGAGCGGTGCTTTTTTCATTTTTCCTCCTTTCGGAAAACTCTGATAATAAAGTCTCGTATTATCTTGTCAATTCTTGAACCAAATCTGCAACTATACCGCTGTTTGTCAAGATATATCTGCAGATGGCTATAGGGGATAGAGGCCAGAGACCAGAGATGCGGATGACGCCTCTTTTGGTTAACCACGAATATACTTATTACAAGGATTTCACGAATTCAAAATAGACTTGGCATTAGCGAAGCCCTAACAACTAACAACTATCAACTAACAACTGCTCGCACAGCGAGCCTCCCTGTCCCCTGCGGCGGAACGCCGCCCCTCAATAACTCCTCCTCCCAAAAGCCGCTCACCCTCATAAAATGCCACAATCTGCCCCGGAGTGATAGCCAGCTGCGGCTTGTCAAATTTCACCCTGATATTGCCGTCATCCATAGCCGTGAGGGAAGCTGGCGCAGCGATGTGCTGCTGCCGGATGCGCACCAAGGCACGCTGGGGAGTCTGCTGTCTGATGCCGGATATCCAGTGGGGATTGAGGGCTGTCAATTCATAGCCAAACAGCTCCTTACCGGTTCCCACCACCACCTTGTTTTCCTGGGCATCAATGCGGATTACAAACATCGGCTCCGGCTGGCCGCTGATGCCTAATCCCTTGCGCTGTCCGATGGTATAGTGAATCAAGCCACGGTGTTGCCCCAAGATGCGCCCTTCGCTATCCACCATGTCCCCCGGCTGATGGCTGCCATCGTCAAAGAGGGCTGCATGATCCCCACTTTGGATAAAGTCCTGACTTTCCTTCTTAACAAGCAGCCAGTCCAAACCTTTATCCGCCACTATCTCCCGTGCCTCCCGCTTATCAAGGGCACCCAGGGGGAAGAGGGTACTGGCAAGCTGCAATTGGTTCAAAAAACACAGGAAGTAAGACTGGTCTTTGCTGGCGTCCAGCCCCTTATAAATCTGCCACAACCCGGTGGTTGGATCCTGCTTTTTTTGCACATAATGCCCCGTGGCAAAGAGGTCAAAATCCAGCCCCTCCTCACGTGCCTTCTGTGGCAAGAGTCCAAACTTGATGTGGGCATTGCACATCACGCAAGGATTGGGCGTTTGCCCTTTCTGATAGGAGGATGTATAGTAGGCAAGCACCTCTTTTTGAAAGCCCTTCTTAAGATCGATGATGTGGTGGGGGATAGCCAGGGCATCAGCCACCTTGCGCGCCGCCTCCAGGCTCTGCACCTCATTGGGTCCAAAACAGCCCTTTCCCACAGCCTCGCCAATCTCCAAGCTGGGATCGTAAATGCTCATCGTGATACCAATTACCTCATATCCGGCATCTTTGAGGAGGATGGCAGCGGCGGCAGAATCCACCCCTCCGCTCAGTCCCAGAGCCACGGTTTGCCTCATGAATGCACCTCAAAAAAGCTCTCCAGCCTCAAAAGTGCCCGATTGTCCATCGGCTCCGGCTGGTCTCCCTCCAAAGTGAGGAAGGGCAGCCCCGTGTATTTCTTGAGCAGGATATTATCAATCTGCAGGTGGCAAAAGGATTGGATATAGCTCAACACCAGGTCCACCTTGCGCTGCTGCAGCTGGGGCAGGATATCCTCCAGCCTCTCTTTGATGGTGTAGGGATAGGTGTACAGCAGGTATTGCTCCACGATATCCTCCGCCAGATGCGGCATGGCAAATTGGCGTTGCACCTCGTTGAAGACCACGTCTCCGCCCAAATCCCTTACCAGATCATACATATCCCGATAGATGGGAGGCACGCCCAAAAAGGCACAGCGTGGCTTTGCTGGCATGGGGTCCCGCTTTGCCGCCTCTTGCATAAAGGCATCCAGCTCCTCCTCAAAGCGGTCTGGATCGCCATTAAAATCAGAGGACGACACCAGCCAGAGGTGGTTTTCCTTGCCCGTCACCAGGCGCTGATTCCAGGTCCATTCATCCAGCACCAACAGCTTTCTGCGGATCTCATCCAAGCGCGCCTTCGCCTTCAATGTATCCGCCCTGTCCACCTCATAATGCTCTTCCAGCCGCCTCAGCTCCCTGTCCATATCCTCATGGGTGCGTCG
>JAAYQD010000186.1 GCA_012519465.1 Candidatus Cloacimonadota bacterium | reverse complement strand
ACCAAGATCCGCAATGCATATCGTGCCGGACATCCTCAGGTGATAGTGAATTACAGCGGGCTCACAGAGTCCATTGTGAAATTGCTGGCAGCTGAGAATTTCGTGAATAGCGTCCAAGTTCTCGAAAAAGATCCGGAGCGTAAGATTAATTATAAGCGCATCCTGGTGATTTTGCGATATACAAACACCGGTGAACCGGTGATGCAAAACATCGTGCGTATGTCTAAACCTGGACGCCGAGTCTATGTGAAAGCTGCAAAGCTTCCCAGTGTGTTCAACAACACCGGTTGTGCGATTATCTCCACCTCCAATGGTGTGATGGTAGATCGCGATGCCCGCATTGCAGGCGTCGGTGGTGAATACATCTGCAAGGTTTGGTAGGGAGGATACTAATGTCACGCATTGGAAGAGCCCCCGTCAAATTGGGAGATGTGCAAGTAGATGTGAACAGCACTGGCCTCATGGCTGTAAAAGGAAAGCTGGGAGAATTGAGCTATCAGCTGCAACCCGGCATCACAATCAATATAGAGGAAAACATACTGCATGTGCTTCGTGAGGATGACAGCAAGAGCCAAAGAGCCCTGCACGGGCTGAGCCGCGCCCTCATCCAGAATATGGTGACTGGCGTCAGCGAAGGCTATTTGATCACCCTCCAGGTGATTGGCACCGGTTATTCAGCAGAAAACATTGGACCTTGGCTGAGACTTAGCCTTGGCTATTCCCATGATATAATGTTGCACGTTCCCGAAGGTATCACAGTGGAAGCAGAAGCAGTACCTCGCTCCAAAACCACACGCAGCGATCTCACCAGCATCATCCGTGTCAAAGGAATTGACAAACAGCTGGTAGGGCACTTTGCCGCAGAGATCAGACGCTGCCGTCCACCCGAAAACTACAAGGGCAAGGGCATCCGCTATCAGGATGAACACGTGCCCATCAAAGCCGGCAAGACCGGAACTTAATAAAGGGGTATGATCAAATGATTAGACCGAGTAATATAGATAAGATCGCCCTTCGTAATCGTCGCCGCGCCGCCATCCGCAAACGCATCAGCGGCAGCCCAGAGCGTCCCAGACTGGCAGTATTTCGTAGTCACAAGCATATCTATGCCCAGATTATCGATGATACCACCGGCAAGACCATGGTTTCCATGAGCGACAAGGCCAAAGGTTTCGAAATCGAAGCCGGATTGAAAAAGAGCGAGCGCAGCGCAATGGTGGGCACCAAGCTTGCCGAAGTAGCACTGGCAGCAGGTATCACCAAAGTGACATTCGATCGTGCTGGATACAAATTCCATGGTCGCATCAAGGCTTTGGCAGATGCAGCCCGTAAAGCCGGATTGGAATTTTAGGAGGATAGCTTGAATTACGATCGCAATATGAATGTAAATACCGAAGAAGAAGATGTCCTGATAGAGAAAATCATCGAGACCAAACGAGTAGCCAAAGTGGTGAAAGGCGGCCGCAACTTCAGCTTTAGCGCCATCGTAGTGGTGGGCGATAGAGCCGGCAATATTGGCGTGGGTTATGGCAAAGCCAACGAAATCGTGGATGCCATCCGCAAAGCCAAGGAACGCGCCTCCAAGAGCATGTTTCGCGTGCCCATCATCAAGGGAACCATCCCTCACGAAGTGATGGCTCGCTATGGCGCCAGCCGCGTGATGATGAAGCCTGCCGCAGCCGGTACCGGCGTGATTGCCGGAGGCACCACCCGTGCCATCTTTGAAGCTGCCGGCATCGAGAATATTCTGTGCAAATCCCTGGGTTCAAACACCCCCACAAACGTGGTGAAAGCCACCGTTTCCGGGCTGAAGAGCATGCGCACGCTGAGCGATATTGCCCGCCTGCGCAACAAATCCATTGCCGAAATCACCGGCAGGGAGGAGAAATGAAGCTCAAGGTAACCCAAATTCGCAGCACTATAAATCGTAAAGAAAACCACAAAAGGGTAATCGCATCCCTGGGATTGGGACGCCCCGGCAAAAGCCGTATCCATGATGATAACCCTTGTATCCGAGGCATGATCAACAAAGTGTCATACCTCATCAAAGTAGAAGAATTGCAGGGAGAATAAAAGATGTT
>JAAYQD010000010.1 GCA_012519465.1 Candidatus Cloacimonadota bacterium | reverse complement strand
GAGGCAAGGGTGGCTAATAAGGAAGGAGAGGGATGATGAAAGCCAATTTTTCAGAATATGCAACTATTTCCTTGACGTAAATCAGCCTATTACTTAGCTGTCTCCATACAAATAATATAGGTGAAGTGGAATGACCCTAAATGAGATCGTAAAACTTTTAGAGGGCGAAGTCCTCATTCCGGATACGGATTTGGAGATAGAAGTGCCCTGTGCTTTTGCCTCGGACATGATCAGCGATATTCTGATGTGTACCAAGGAACCCACCTTGCTGCTTACCGGGCTCACAAACAATCAAGTAATACGCCTAAGCGATATGATAGATGTGATTGCCATCATTTTTGTGCGTGGCAAGCAGCCTTTGGATGATATCGTGGAGATGGCGCGCGAGCGAGGCCTGCCCCTGATATGCACCAAAATGACCCTTTACCGCTGTAGCGGAATACTTTATAACGCAGGATTGCGTAGCTGTAAAATCTGATTATGAATGAATTCTGGCATATAGAGCCCCGTTTTGAGGCAGCCGTAAAAGGGTATTTTGCCCAGCCTCCACAAGCAGAGGTGGAGCTGGAATTCCCCGTACCGGAAAAGGATTTTAATACTGCCGGCAATGGGGCTTCGGAAACGAAGAATCTCTTGAAACGTCTGGGCGTGGATTCCGATACTCTGCGCCGCATAGCCGTAGCCGCTTATGAGGCGGAAATCAACGTGGCTGCCCACTCCAAGGGTGGCATCATGAAGTGTTTGATATACGACGATCTCATCCATATCCGTTTTCAAGATGAAGGTCCTGGCATTGCCGATATAGATCAGGCGATGATACCAGGTTATTCCACAGCCGATGAATTGGTAAGGGAAATGGGGTTTGGAGCCGGGCTGGGACTGCCCAATATCAAAAAGAACTCCGACGCCCTGCATATCTTATCCTCAGCAAATAACCCCACAACGGTGGAGCTATTGATTTTCTTTTAAAATACCATGACTGATACAACCTATAAATACTTCCACGCCATCCAGATATTGGAAGACAACTGCACCGGCTGCACAGCCTGCGTGCGCGTGTGTCCCACGGAGGCAATCCGGGTGAGAGACCGCAAGGCATATCTGGATCCCACGCGTTGTATAGATTGTGGTAATTGTGTGACGGCATGTAAATTCCATGCCATCATCCCCCGCAGCGACTCCCTGAAGGCCATCAACAAGTATAAATATAGCGTTGCCATTATCTCGGCGGCATATTTTGGACAATTTACAGAAGATATCTCCTATCCCGTAGCCAAGGCAGCCATCCTGGAGCTGGGATTCGACGAAGTGGCGGAAGAGGCGAGCATCACGGAATTTATGATCGATGTAATACGTGAATACATCCGGGAAAACCGTGATAAACGCCCCATTTTATCCAGCAACTGCCCCGCCGTGGTGAGGCTGATACAGGTGCAATATCCATCGCTGTTGCCCAGCCTTTACCTGCGTGAAACCCCCATGAGCGTGCTCACCCGCTTTATCCGCGATAAGGTGACCAAGGAAAAGGATTTGCAGGATGATGAGCTGGGTATCTTCCTGATAGTGCCCTGTGTGGCGCACGTGACGGCAGTGCATCAGCCGGAAGGGGTGAATAAACACCTGCAGGATGGAGCTTTTTCCATAGGCATGATCTATGGCAGGGTGAGGGAATACCTCAAAAACCTGCAAAACAATCCCCCGGAGATTGATACCTATCCCAAGGGGCTCACCTGGGCGCTTTCCGGCGTGCAGGCGGAATTGGTGGATTGTGATGATATCCGCACCCTTTCTGTGAATGGCATCGACAATGTGATGGAAATCCTCTCCCGCGTGGAAGACCACTATCTGGATCAATACGATTATATCGTGTTGCGCAGCTGTACAAACGGCTGTGTGGGCGGATGTTTGAACGTGGAAAACCCCTTTGTGGCAATGAGCAGGATCAAGAAGATGATCAAAGAAGGGGATGTCACGGAGGTGGATCTCTCCGGCATTGAGACGATGTATCGCGCAGGGGAGTTTGACGTGGATCAGCTTTCTGCACGTCCCATCATGGAGCTGGATAAGGATATCAAAGCTGCCATCAAAAAGATGAAGCAAATCAATGAATTTCTTACCATGCTGCCGGGGCTGAATTGCAGCGCCTGCGGATCTCCCACCTGTTATGCCTTGGCAGAGGATATTGTGATGGGCAAGGCATCCATCGAAGATTGTGTGGTGCTCTTGAAGCGCCAATCCAAAGAAGAAGAATAAAATAAAACATAGGATAGATTTATGATCAACCTCAAAGACTTGATGCCCTTGATCGAAGCCACAAACCACACGCCTGCGCTTGACCCCGCAGAAGTGGATATCAAAGGCGGATATGTGTGTGATATGCTGAGCGATGTGATGGGCTCTGCCAAAACCGGGCAGGCCTGGATCACCATCATGAGGCACCTCAATGTGATAGCCGTGGCATCCATGACCGGCATTCCCACTGTGATCTTTGCCAAAGGGATCACTCCCGATGCCAACGTGATAGACAAAGCCACGGAAGAGAGCATAGTGCTGCTGAGCAGCCCGTTTGAGACCTTCAAACTGGCTGGAATCGTTTATAAAGCATTGTCTTCCTGATTCAGCCGTTCTCTGATGCAGTGGTTTAATGCCGATTTGCATATTCACTCCGTGCTTTCACCCTGCGGAGGCTTGGAGATGGCGCCGTTTGACTTGGTCTCCCGCCTTCGGGAGCTGGAGATAAACTGGATGGCGATTACAGACCACAATTCCATGGCAAATTGTGCCGCTTATGAAAAGGTGGCAAAGATGGCAGGAATCCGCTATACATGGGGCGTGGAAATGCAGACGGCAGAAGAGATTCACATGTTGGTATATTTTGATGATAAAGAGGCGGCACAAAGCTTTGATAAAGAGCTTTATGCTGCGCTTCCGCCTATCGATAACGACCCAGATTTCTTTGGGGATCAAGTTGTTATTGACGAAAATGCCAACATTTTGAGAATGGAACAAAAGGCTCTTTCCAGTTCCGTATATTGGGATTTGAGCGAGGCTGTGAGCATCGCCCGGGCGCATGGAGGCTATTGCGTTCCTGCCCACGTGGATGCCGGTGCAAACAGCATCCTCAGCCAGCTTGGCTTCATGCCGCTGGAGCCGGAATTTGACCTTTTGGGGATCACCGCACGCCTGAACCTGTCCAGCTTTCTGAAGCAACATCCCCAGCTGGCTGGCAAAGCTTTTATGCGTTGTTCCGACGCCCATTATCTATCTGATTTGGGCAGCGGTTCCACGCGTTTGAAACTAACCGACGCCACCGTGGCGGACCTCATAAGTGCCGTCCACAAAGCGCCACGAACCGAAATAATAATATAAAAATAAAAAGAATAAAAGGAGGAGTGATGACTCCCGCTGTTCAGCAAGACAACCAACTTTATGCAAGGCTCAAGGAGGTGATAGACGAAAAGAAGAATCTTCGCAATCCCCTCATCGAAATTCTGCGCATAGCCCAGGATATCTTTGGCTATCTGCCCGTGGAAGTTCAAGAATTTGTAGCCAAGGAGATGGGGATTCCCGCCAGCAAAGTATATGGCGTGGTTACCTTTTACAACTTCTTTTCCATGAAACCCCGTGGCAAATACACCCTCAATATCTGCATGGGCACAGCCTGTTATGTGAAAGGGGCTCCCCGCCTGGCACAGAATATTGAGGACATCCTTGAAGCCAAGATGGGTGAAACCACCGAAGACGGTAGATTCACCATTAGTGCGGTTCGTTGCGTGGGCGCCTGCTCGTTGGCACCGGTTTTTATGATCGGAGACGAGACTTATGGCAGAATTGAAACCAAGGATCAGGTTACCAAGATCTTAGAACGTTATCAATAAGCGGTTAGCGGCATGCAAGATATTTCCCTGCACCTTTTGGACATCATCGAAAACTCCGTGCGCGCGGAAGCCAGACGCATCAAGGTACGCGTGAAGGCAAACGTGCAGAAGAATCTTTTGCGCGTGATCGTGGAGGATGATGGTGTGGGAATGGACGCCTATACCGTTCAACAAGCTCAGGACCCCTTTTACACCAGCAAGCTGGAGCGCATCAAAAAGGTGGGGCTGGGAATACCGCTTTTCAAGCAAAATGCAGAGCTTTCCAACGGCAGCTTCAAGATGGCAAGCGAGCCTGGCTTTGGCACGGTGCTCACCGTTGATTTCCAGCTGGATCACATCGATAGAATGCCATTGGGAAACCTCAAGGACACACTTTTGGGCGTCATTATCGGCCACCCGGAAGTGGATTTTTATATCTGTCTCATCTATTCGGAGCGCGGCAAAGAGCAATCCTTCCACCTCGATACCGCCGCCATCAAGGAGGAGCTGGGAGATATCCCTCTCACCTATCCGGATGTGATTGAATATATAGACCAAAGTTTAAATGAAGGAATACAAAATACAAATATGGAGGATGTCTGATGAAGAAACTTGCCGACCTTAAGAAGATTCGCGAAAAAGCTCAGGAAGAAATGAAGCTTCGCGGTTCAAACGTACGAATCAAGATCGTGGTAGGAATGGGAACTTCCGGTATCGCCATGGGCGCCCGTGAAGTGATGAAGACCTTCCTCGAAGAGATCGCAAATCGCAACCTGACAGACGTAATCGTCACCCAAACCGGAGAGAAAGGACTTTCATCCATGGAACCGGTGGTGGACCTCATCGAAGAAGGCAAAGCCAAGGTGACCTATGGAAATATGACCCCCGAAAAAGTTAAAAAAGTGGTGGTGGAACACATCGTGAATGGCAGAGTCGTCTGCGATTATGTCGTAGCCACCGGCGAATAAGGGGAGGAACCCAGATGTCTCTCAAAAGAATTGATCTGCTGATTTGCTGCGGCTCCGGCTGCGTATCGGCAGGTGCACTCAAAATCAAGGAAAGATTCCACGAAGTCCTGAAAGAAAAGGGCATGGAAAACGAGATTAATATTATTGAAACAGGATGTATGGGTCCTTGTGACTACGGTCCTGTGATGGTCATCTATCCGGAAGGAATCTTTTACAAAACTGTTACGCCCGAAGACGTGTCCGAAATCGTGGAAGAACACTTTATCAAGGGACGCCCCGTGGCTCGCCTCATGCTCTCAGACGATGAGCGCACCTTCTCTGTGCAAAAGGAAGTACCTTTTTACCAAAAACAGATCAAGGTGGCGCTTGCCAATTGCGGTTATATCGATCCTGAAAGCTTGGATGAATACATTGCCACCGGCGGTTATGAAGCCTTGGGAATGGCTCTCACCGAGATGACCCCCCAAGATGTGATTGATGTGATGAAAGCCTCCAGCCTGCGCGGCCGTGGCGGTGGCGGATTCCCCGCCCATATCAAATGGCAAATGGTGCACAACATCCAAGACGATGAAAAGTACATCATCTGTAATGGTGACGAAGGTGACCCCGGCGCTTTCATGGATCGTTCCCTCTTGGAAGGCGACCCCCATCGCATCTTGGAAGGAATGATGATAGCCGCCTATGCCATCGGTGCCAGCCAGGGATTCTTCTATATCCGTGCGGAATACCCCCTTGCCATCACCCGTATCCGAGACGCCATCGAGCAAGCTCGCGGTCTGGGCCTGATGGGCAAGAATATCTTTGGCACAGACTTCAATTTTGAAGTGGAAGTGCGTACCGGCGCCGGCGCCTTTGTGTGTGGCGAAGAAATGGCACTCATCCACTCCATCGAAGGCGAGCGCGGCAATCCCACGCCCAAGCCTCCCTACCCTGCCACCCAGGGATTGTGGGGCAAACCCACCGTGGTAAACAACGTGGCAACCCTCGCCAACATCCCCACCATCATGGTGAAGGGTGCGGAATGGTTTAACACCATGGGAACCCAAACCAGCAAAGGCACCAAGGTCTTTGCCATCACCGGCGATATCAGAAACACCGGCTTGGTGGAAGTGCCCATGGGCATCACCCTGCGCGAACTGATCTTCGACGTGGGCGGTGGCATGGTTGGAGAAGGAAAGTTCAAAGCTGTACAATTAGGCGGACCCTCCGGCGGCTGCCTCACGGTGGAACACCTGGACGTTCCCGTGGATTATGAAAGCCTCAAAGAACGCGGTGCCATGATGGGCTCCGGCGGTCTCATCGTGATGAACGATGAAAAGTGTATGGTAAACGTTGCCAAGTTCTTTATGGAATTCTGCGTGGAAGAATCCTGTGGCAAATGCTCCCCCTGCCGCATCGGCCTCAAACAGATGTATGAAATCCTGGATAGGATCACCAAAGGCCATGGCAAAGAAGGGGATATTGAAGAGCTGCAACGCCTGGGCGAAAGCGTGAAAATGCTCTCCCTCTGTGGATTGGGACAAACCGCCCCCAACCCCGTGCTTTCTACCATCCGCTATTTCCGCGATGAGTATGAAAGCCATATCCGCGATCACAGCTGCAGCACCAAGGTATGCCTTGATCTGATGAACTTTGATATAGTCAAATCACGTTGCATCGGTTGCTCGCTCTGTGCCCGCAAATGCCCCACCAATTGCATCACCGGCTCCCGCGAAGAGAAATACGTGATCCATCAGCTGGATTGCATCAAGTGTGGCAATTGCTACGATGTGTGCCCTGTCAATGCCATCGACAAAATACCCGGTATGCATCCTGAAATGAAGGAATATAGAGCCAAATTGCAGGCCCAAAAAGACCTGGATGATTAAATAAGGGGAAGCTTATGTATAAGAAAATATGTTCCAAATACGAGCCCACCAAGGATAACCTTATCCACATCCTGCACGAGATACAGGACACCCATCCGCAGCACTATATCTCGGATGAAGCGGTGGAGGAAGTATCCAAATATCTCAACCTGCCAACCAACCACATCTATGGCGTGCTTACATTTTACTCCATGTACAGCACCACGCCACGTGGTAAAAACATCATCCGCCTTTGCGAAAGCCCACCCTGCTACATCAAAGGCTCGGAGAATATCCTCCGCAAGCTGAAGGTGCTCTTGGGCGTGGAAACAGGCGAAACCAGCAAAGATGGACTCTTTACGCTGGAACTGAGCGCCTGCCTGGGCGTGTGTGGCAATGCCCCCGTGATGATGATCAATGAAGACGTCTATGGAGACCTCACCGAAGAGAAGGTGGAGGAAATCATAGAGAAATACAGGAGGGCCCAATGAAATACTACCGCTGTCACGTCCTCGTAAGTATCAATGACACCTCCATCAACGCCGGAGTGAAGGATTTTATCCAAGCCCTGCGTGCTGAATTGGCAAAAACAGGTTTGCAAGAGGAAATCAACGTATTGGAAACAGGCCCCCTGGGCTTTTTTGGCAGAGGAATCTGCCTCACAGTATACCCTGAAAACATCAACTACCAAGACCTGAAGACTGAAGACATCCCCGAATTGGTGAACGAGCACTTTCTCAAAGGACGCCCCGTTCCCAGATTGATGCTGGATTCCGATAGCAAGTTCAGCCCCAAATTCAACTACGATCAGCGCGTGGTGTTGCGCAACTCCGGCATCATTGATCCCGAAAACATCGATGAATACATCGGCGTTGGCGGCTATGAAGCTTGGGAAAAAGCTCTCACCCAGATGCAGCCCATGGAGATCGTGGAAGAGGTAAAGGCTTCCGGCCTGCGCGGCCGTGGCGGAGCAGGATTCCCTGCCGGCATCAAATGGAGCTTTACCGCACCCCTGGAAGCAGAACAAAAATACGTGGTGGTGAATGCCGACGAAGGCGAGCCGGG
>JAAYQD010000185.1 GCA_012519465.1 Candidatus Cloacimonadota bacterium | reverse complement strand
CACAAACTATCTGCAAAAAGACAACACCGTGCTCTCCATCACAGATCAATTCTTCTTGGGGCGCACCTTCACCCTCACCGGAGGTTACAACCATCAGACGGATAACCTCTCCAAAGACTTTGCCGAAACAAATCACAACATATCCTGGTTTGCCCAAGGCCTCTTGCGCATAGCCAATTACCCCTATCTAAAGGCTGCATTCTTCAATACGGATTTCATAAACAAAAACAACCCTGCAGTGCAGCCCGATTCCCTATTTACACCTTACAAGCTGAATTCCAAGAACTTATCTGTTGGCATGGGCTATGATGCCCCTCAAATCCCCATCCTGCCATCCCAGTTTGATATCAGCTACCGCATGAACATGAACGATCGCAAAGAAGGCGAAGCAGCTAACGAAGACCTCATCTTTGAAAACTTCGATTACAGCGTCAATTTCAGCATGAGCAACCGCATGCTATATGTCCCCTTGCGCACCCAGTTCGTACTATCTCTTGCCAATAACAAGCGGGATCTGGGCTTTAGCGAGGGAGTGTCCCTAAACTCACTACACAAAAACAGCAACTTCACCTTTTTTGGCAGGGCGGAATACTCGCTATTCGACAGCAGAATGGTCCCCTATCTCAGCTACAGAAGGGTAAACCTCACCGGAGATCAGAAGGATCAATCATACGATTACCTCACTGTGGGCATAGATTCAGTGCCCCTCCACAACCTCTCCGTGGGCACCTGCATCAGCCAAAAGTATCATCGTATCCAAGATCAAACAAATTATAAAAACGACAGCTTTACCTGGAGATTCCAGGTGAGCCAGAGATTTTAGAACAAATCCACTTAATATCGAGGGACGTCTTTAGCGGCGTCCCTCCTACTATTGGGAGCAAACAATGAAGTATCTCAGACATTTTTCAATTCCCCTCATCATCCTTATCTTTGTAAAACTCATCTTTATATCCGGCTTTTTTGCCAAATTGGAGCGTGGCAGCCAAGACGGCCTCTTCAACATCCGTGGCAAGCAGCCCCTTTCCGACGATATCGTGATCATCTCCGTGGATGATGAAACCTTCAACGCCCTGGATATTACCTGGCCTTTCCCCAGGGAATATCACGCCAAATTGATAGAAAACCTCAACCGCGCAGGCGCCCGATTGATAGTGTTTGATATCGAATTCACCGAAACCACACAGCTGGAACAGGATGGCCTATTAGCACAAGTGGCAGCAGAACATCAAAACGTGGTCTTTGCCGGCAAGATCGCCGAGGGCAGAGGAGGAGCCAGCCACCAACAGCTTTACACGCCAATCGCTCCCATCATCAACCACAACCTCAGCTGGGGATTGGTAAATCTGGGTGCGGATATAGACGGGGTGATGAGAAAATATGCCCTCTTTCACAAGTTTGACAAAGAGCCCCACTACACGATTGGCATCACTGCCCTGGCAAATTCCCGCAATTATGACCAACAGTGGAGCAAGCAAATCAAGATAGATGGCGGCAAGCTGATTGTGAGGGATAAACAAATCCCACTACACAACCAAAATGAAGCGCTCATCAATTACTTTGGCCCTGCCCATTACTTCCCCACTCATTCATATTCCAGCATCCTGGATGACGGCACAATAGCCTTGCCAGGCCAGCAAGGAGTGGAAACCAACGATTTTGAAGACATCCTTGCCGCCGGAGTGCTCAAGGATAAAATCGTGCTGGTGGGAGCTTATGCTAATGATTTGCACGACTATTTCCCCACACCGTTCTCCGGCAAAGCACAGATGCCGGGGGTGGAAATCCATGCCAACTTCCTGGAGATGGTGTTGCAAAACAAATACCTCTCACACCTCAATTCCTGGCTGGTACTACTGCTGGAGCTCATCCTGGTCTTTGCACTTTGGTTTATTTTCAAAAAGCTGAAGCCCCTCTGGGGTGTCATTCTGCTGGTGATCTTGGGTGTGGCACACTTTATCATTGCCTACCAGCTCTTTGTCCGCGCCGGCATCATCGCCCCCATCATCCAATTCCTTGTCCTCTTTATCCTTATCTATCTGGCAGGGCTCATCAGGCACTATCTTGAATCGCAAAAGGAAAAACGCTTCATTCGCAACGCTTTCCAACAGTATATGGCTCCGGAACTGGTCTCAAAACTGCTGAACGATCCCAAAAGCCTGAAATATGGAGGCTCCCTGCAAGAGGTGACCGTGCTGTTTTCGGATATCAGGGGCTTTACCACCTATTCCGAAAAATACAAGCCGGAAGAAACCGTGCAAATCCTCAAAGAATACCTTACCGCCATGGTCAACACCATCACCGCCAATGAGGGTATCGTGGATAAATTTATGGGAGATGCGATAATGGCGTTGTTTGGAACGCCCGTCAAGCTGGATAATTCCGCCTTAAACGCCTGTAAAACTGCCTTGATGATGCGGGAAAGACTTAGTGAATTGCAAACAAAATGGCGCAAGGAAGGGCGTGAAGGCCTGGAGATCGGCATTGGCATCAACACCGGCTCTGCCGTGGTGGGCAACCTGGGCAGCGAACAGATCTTTGATTATACCGCCATTGGAGATAATATCAACTTGGGAGCCCGCCTGGAAACCATCAATACACAATATGACACCCAAAACCATATCATTATCAGCGAATTTACCCTGGAAAAGGTGAAGGATCAGGTGGAAACCCGTTATCTGGATGAAGTGAAGGTGAAAGGCAAAGATAAACCGGTGAAAATATACGAATTGATAAGCCTAAAATAAAGCAGAATAGATAGTTTATCATGGATTCCCTCCCCGGATAATCCGCCTTTTCCATGATGATTTTGCCACAACGCACCTGAAACTCGGCTGGCGCTTGCCCATTAGCCTCCCTTGTACCACCCTTGTCTCACCCTTGTCGAGACAAAGGAGAGACAAGGGTGGTTAATGGGCTTGACTTGTCCGAGATGGTGCTTTACTGAAACCTGAAACCTGTAACCTGGCACCTGAAATACCGTCTCTCCGAGACTCGTAACGCACTCATATAGCGTGAGTTGACCTAAAATATCGTCTCTACCGAGACTCTTTAGGGAGCTCGCTTCGCTCGCAATGTTTTAGGGCTAATGCCCAGTCTATTTTTAATTTACGAAACTATTGTAGTTGATGTAATTGGTGGTAAATCAAAAAACGGCGTCAGCTACTTCATAACAGTGCGAAGCACGCTCAACTTGAGCGAAGCGAACACTCAACTGGCGCCTCGGCGCCTCTCAACGCTCGCGCAGCGAGCCCCCCTAGCCTCTGGCCTCTAACCTCTAACCCCTATTTTTACCCAATAATCAGGAACCAAATGAGGTTATTGATACCAATCAGGAAATTGATAATCAAAAAAGCCCAGAGCATGTATTTGAAAACGTATTTACGCCAAAACTTGCGCAAAAACTCGGCATTGAATTGCTCGTCAAAATCATCTATGCGGTGTTCGATGCGCCACTGTTCTATAAAGCGGGGAACCATCTGGCGCAGGATTCTGCTCACGATTCCCTTCACGCTATCCGCCATAAAGTTGCGGATTTTCTCTTTCCATTTGCCCGGCATCAGCTTCCATTCTGCCACAAAGGTCGTTTTTTCAAATACGGAATCACGGATGATTTTCTCCCATTTTGCCAGGTATCCGTGTTTTCTAAGTTTATCTTCCGCCTGCTCCAGATAATCATGCAGGATATCGCGCACTTTATCAAAGATCCATTCGCGTTTGCGCACCACAAAGCCGGGTGTGAGGGGGATATGGATGCCAAAGCATTTTCTGGACTTAAGGTTGAACAAAAACCAATCCAGTAGATACAAGAGCAGGATGCCAATCGCTATATTCCAGGGAATAAAGGTAAGTGATTTGAGAAAAAACATCTAAAAATCCTCCCGCTTTCTGCCGCCTTGCTGGTATATGAAATCAAGCGGACAAAAAGCCGTTTTGTTATCTGATGAGAGCCCGCTGGCTGAAGGCTGCGGAATTGGTAGCAAGTGATTGCATATAAAGATGATACCCATTAGAAGCCTCCTCCCGCTCCTCCCCCGCCGGAGCGTCCGCCACCAAACCCGCCAAAGCCGCCGAACCCGCCTGAGCCGCCGGAAGAGCCACCGGAGCTACCTCCACCAAAGCCGCCGCCAAAGCCACCTCCTCCAAAGCCGCCCGATCCTCCAGAACCACTGTTTGTAAAGAGATAGAGCAACCACACGAGGATATTCCCGCGGGTGATCATAATCAGGAAAATAAAGAACATTACCATATAGGACAAGAGCAGCCCCGCCTTCTTGTTATTCTGGGCGGAGCCCCCTTTGCTGTATTCGGATACGCCTGTTAATACAACGTCCTTTTCTTTGGCAATCCTCTCCAAAATCAAGAGTGAACCTTGGGTGAAAGCGCCATTCCAATCCTCATCACCCTTGGAGAGCATCCCTGCCATTTTACGATAAACATTTCCACTGAAGGCATCGGTGATATAAGGCTCGGAGCCATATACGGGTTCTATCCGCAGGCGCCGTTCCTGCACAGACATCACGATCAAAACACCCTCGTCGTCTTTATTACCCACCTTCCACACTTCTATCAGCTTGGTGGCAAAGCTTTTCTCATCCTCACCGTCAAACGTGGGAAAGATGGCAATTGCCAGCTCCACATCTGTCTTTTCCTTTAGCTCGGTAGCCCAGTCGTTGATCAGTTCTTTGGTTTGGGGGTCAAGGACGCTGGCATAGTCGTTCACCCAGCCAGTAGCCTCTGGGATGGTCACTGCCATCAGCCCGCTGATGAGGATAAGCAGGCAGAAAAGGAGGGTGAGGCGGGGTTTAGATATCATGAAGGATGTGACCCATCTTGTTCTTTTTGGTCTTCAGATAATCCAGGTTGTCGCGCCCGGCTTCGATTTCGATGGGCACGCGTTCGGTGATCTCAAGGCCGTAACCTTGCAATCCCACAATCTTTTTGGGGTTATTGGTAAGCAGGCGTATCTTTTTGATGCCCAAGTGTTTTAGGATTTGGGCGCCAATGCCGTAATCTCTCAAATCTGCGGGGAATCCCAAGTCCAGATTTGCCTGCACGGTGTCTTTGCCGTTATCTTGCAGGTGATAGGCGCGGATTTTGTTGATCAAGCCAATGCCCCTCCCCTCTTGCCTCATATAGAGGATCACGCCTCTGCCTTCTTCGGAAATCATCTCAAAGGCACGCTGGAGCTGAGCTCCACAATCACAGCGTTGGGAGTGTAAGGCATCTCCGGTGAGGCATTCCGAATGGACCCTGGTGAGTACTGGCTCTGCGCTGCTGATATCCCCCATCACCAAAGCCACATGGTGTTCTTGGGAAAGGGTGGACATATATACGTAGATGTCAAATTGTCCATAATCGGTGGGTAGTTTTGCCACGGAAACCTGTTCGATGAGGCATTCCTTGTGGCGACGGTAGTTGATGAGCTCGGCAATGGTGAAGATCTTGAGGCCGTGCTTGACGGCGAAGGTCTTGAGATCGTCCATCCTTGCCATTTCCCCGTCATCACGGATAATCTCACAGATGGCGCCCATGGGCTTGCGGCCTGCCATGATGGCAAGGTCAACCGCCGCTTCGGTGTGGCCGGCACGCTTCAATACGCCGCCCTTTTCTGCCAAGAGGGGAAAGATGTGGCCAGGGCGCATAAAGTCTTCAGGGCAGGATTTGGGATCGGTGAGAGCGAGGATGGTGCGCGCCCTTTCAGGAGCGGAAATCCCCGTGGTGGTGCCCTTTACAGCATCCACGGAAATGGTGAACTTGGTGCCATGCCTGTCGCTGCTGGCGGTGGTCATCAAAGGGATATCAAGACGCTTGGCATCAGCCTCCTGCATGGGAACGCAGAGCAGTCCCTTGCCATGGCTGATCATAAAGTTTACAGCCTGGGTGGAAACGAGATCCGCCGCCATCACCAGGTCGCCTTCATTTTCTCGGTTTTCATCATCCACCACGATCAGCATTCCGCCGTTGGCTATGATTTCCACGGCTTCGGGGACGGTGGCGAAGATATTGTCTGTATTCGTTTTAGTCATTTTTACCACGTTAAATTGTATTTCAAAATAGCTTCTATATCGAGGCTGGTTTTGTCAAGAGCAAAATTCTCCTGCAGCCAATTGAGGGTGTAGATAAAATCCTCCGGCAGGGGGGCTTGGACGTCTATTTCCTGGCCGGAAATGGGGTGGGTAAATTCCAATCGCCACGCGTGCAGCGCCTGTCTGCGGAGATGGTTGAGTAGCAATTCCGTCACCCTGCGCTTCATATTTGGGGGTATCAGTGAATACACATGGTTGCGGGTGTTGTAGAGCAAATCTCCCAAAATGGGGTAGCCCATGTGGGCAAAGTGGACTCTTATCTGGTGCATTCTGCCCGTTTCGAGGTCTATCTTTGCCAAGGAAAAGAAGTCAAAATAATGGATGATTTTGTAATGGGTAATCGCCTGGCGGCCTTCGTTTGCCACACACATCTTGCGGGGATTGCTAAGAGAACGGGCGATGTTGTTTGTGATGGTATCTTCCTCTGCCTGCGGGATGCCGCTGGTGATGGCAAGATAGGTCTTGCGCACTTCCCGGCGGGCAAACATATCGCTCAGGCGGCTTTGGGTGAGGTCGTTTTTGGCAATCACCATCAGGCCGCTGGTGCCCCTATCCAAGCGGTGAACAATACCGGGGCGGTCTGCCGCTCTGCCTGTGGAAAGCTGCTCCCCCCAGCGGAAAACAAGGGCATTCACCAAAGTCATATCCGGATTGCCAAAACCGGGGTGGACGATGAGGCCTGGTTCTTTGTTGATTACAGCCAAGTCGTCATCCTCATACAGCACTTCCAGGGGGATATTTTGGGGAATGATATCCTGGGGCTGGGGCTCTGGCAGATTTACGTCTATCTCATCTCCTTCCTGCAACAGATAGCTTTTCTTTACCGGGATGAGATTGACCAGGATGCGGTCTTCATCTATCAGCCTTTCGATAAAGCTGCGGCTGTAAAGCTCCTGTATCCT